>JAVBYA010000082.1 GCA_030824295.1 Bacteroidota bacterium | reverse complement strand
AAAGATGCGCGATTGCGAACCGCAGAGCGCGGGATTCCTCGGGTCGCTGACGCTCGAAGAGATCTTCCGCACCCGGCTCGGCTCGCTCGGTATCCCTGCCATCTCTGGTCTCTCGTTCGGACACATCCGTGATCACATCACGCTTCCCATCGGAGTGAAAGCGACACTGGATGCGGACGCAAAGACCGTCACGATCATAGAAGGTGCTGTTCGGTAACGGCAATGGTTCCGGCCGGACAGGAAGAGGATTCCGAACTCCTTTTTAGGCGATTTCCTTTCTTTCTTCTTCATTGAGCTTTCCATATCTTGTCCCGCTGTCCATCAGTGGCCCGGACGGCATGACCGGTGAATGCATCTCAATCATAAATTCGAACACTTATGGAATCAACCAACGACCGCCCGCAGCATACTCGCGAGTTCAAAACACGCCGCGCGCTCAACTGGCTTACGCTTGGATTCACATATGCCGCCATGTATATGGGGCGGTACAATCTTTCCTTCGCCAATAAAGCGCTGTCGGATAAGTACGGATGGGATAAGACCCAGGTGGGAGCCATCATCACTGCCGCGCTGACCATCTACGGCATCTCCGCGCTCTTCAACGGTCCCATTGCGGACCGCATCGGCGGCAGAAAGGCGATGCTCATCGGCGTCACCGGCGCAGTCATCTTCAACATCGCATTCGGACTTGGTGCATATATCGGTGTGCTCGGCACCGGCGGGCTGCTCATCGGTTATTTTGCGACCGTATGGGCACTGAATATGTATTTCCAATCGTACAGCGCGCTGGCGCTGATCAAGGTGAATTCCGGCTGGTTCCATGTGCGTGAACGGGGCGTGTTCTCGGCGATCTTCGGTTCCATGATCCAGAGCGGACGTGCGTTGATCTTTGTTGTCGGCGGTATTGCCGTTGCATTCCTCCCCTGGGAATGGGTCTTCTTCATTCCCGCAGCCATCATGACGCTGATGGGGATCATGACATTCTTCTTCGTCCGTGATACACCCGGCGGCGCCGGTTTGCAGGATTTCAACACGGCGGATGCCTCGAGCGGCGACACAGAAAAAGTGGATATGAAATATCTGATGAAGAAGGTCTTCACGAATCCGGTCACGCTGACCATTGCTGTTGCCGAATTCTGTACAGGTTTTGTGCGGCACGGATTCGAGCAGTGGTTCCCGCGCTACATGCAGGAAGCGCAGCATCTCTCGCTGGACTCGCCGGTCTTCCAAAAAGGTGCGTTGGCGGTCGTGCTGGCCGGTATCTTCGGTGCATTCGCAGCGGGCACGATCTCGGATTGGGTGTTCAATTCCCGCCGTCCGCCGGTGGCGTTCATCGGATACGGTATACAGATCATCTGTCTCGCCGTTGTATGGCTTGCTCCCGGTACGGATTGGATCATCGTTGCGTTCGTGGCGAACTCGTTCGCCATCAGTATGGTCCACTCGATGCTTTCCGGTACTGCGTCCATGGATTTCGGCGGACAAAAGGCAGCGGCATCTGCAACAGGATTATTCGACGGCATGCAGTATATCGGCGGCGCAGCGGTCGGAATGGGAATGGGCTGGATGCTCGAATCGTTCGGATGGGGCACATGGGGACCGAGTATGATCGGCTTCTCTGTGATCGGCGCGTTGCTGATGCTCAAACTGTGGAATGTCGTGCCGAAATCAGTGAAAGTGGTGCATTGAAGATTGTTTGATCGGTCCGTTCTTCACGAACGGCCGAAGAGGTCAAGGCAGTATATGTGGAACACAACGGAAGGCAGCACCGGAAGGCTCATCCAGCTTTCCGTCGGATACTTCTTCTTCTATGTGATCACCGGCGTGACGGTGAAGTATTTCACGGGGAGCGCGGAAGGGGGATTCCCCGGGATGAACCAGGTGGAGTACCTCGTGTATAGTACGCTCGGCGGGAATGCCATCGCATTGTCGGTGGCGCTCGGCCTCCGATGGTACCATCTCAAATCGAACAAGCACATCACACTCTTCGGTCTCCGCTTCCCTCAGGAGATCCTCTATATCATCCCCTCCGGCATCTGCACCGCCGTCGTCATTCCTACAACGACCATGATGTATCTGCTTCCTATCTCCGTGATGGTCGCCATGGTCATCATGCGGGCGAGCATCATCATCATCAGCCGTTTGGTGGATGAGATCCAGATCCGGCAGGGCATCCTGAAGAAGAGCGTCTATGCCGAAGAGAACATCGCAGTGATCTTCGCTCTGATGGCGGCAGCGATCAATCTGATCTGGGTCGCACCCGGCGATTTCGATTTCGTCAATTCGATGGCAGCTGTCTCGATCCTGACCAGCTATATCACGGTCTATGCGATCCGTATCTATATCATGAATTATTACAAGAACACGCGGGCCAAGGGTGTTGCGTTGGACAATAACGGATTCTTTGCCATCGAACAGATCACGGCCACCATTGCAATGCTGCTGGCCGGGTATGTCCTGTTCAGTGTGCCGGAATGGTCCGCGGATGCGGGGGAGGAGCTGCGGATGTTCCATCAGTCCCTTGCCGCACCGCATCCTGATTGGGGATGGGGTATCCTCGCCGGCACAGCGTTCGGTATGGTCGCGTTCTTCTCCGTGTTCATCTTCATGTTCAAGGGGAGGACCGCCACGTTCGCGGGGTTGGTGAACAGGTTGACCTCGCTCGTTGCCGGGACCGCTGCAACCATCGTGTCGTTCATGCTCTTTGGAGGGAGATTCCCCAAGATGCAGGACTGGCTCTCGCTCGGTTTCATCTTTGTGGCGGTCTATTTCCTTTCGCACGCCGAAAAGAAGCGGATCCGTGAACTTGCCGCAGCGAAGGAGTTGGAAACGAAGGGGTGACACACAAGAATGTGGCCTACGCGGTCATGGTCTCGCCAACGCAATGCAGTCAGCAGTTTCGATCATCCCATATCATGTGAAAGCAGTGTATGTCAACCACCACAACAGCAACATGGAGATTCCCGAAGGTCTTTTGGACGGCGAACGTCGTTGAATTGTTCGAGCGTTCTGCGTATTACGCAATGTTTATCTCCATAACGTTGTATCTGTCCAGAGTGGTGGGGTACGATGATGTATGGGCGGCGTGGATCGCCGGAACATTCTCGGCAGGGATGTTCTTCCTGCCGCCGTTCACCGGTGCGCTTGCTGATACGATCGGGTTCCGCAAGGCCATTCTGCTCGCTTTTTCCCTTCTATTCCTCGGTTATACTTCGCTGGGGCTCTTTCCTTACAAGGTTGCCGTTATTCCGGCCTTGGCGCTGGCGATGATCGGGGGATCGTTCATCAAATCCATCATTGCGGGAACGGTCGCCAAGAATACGAGCGAGGAGACCCGTGCTCGCGGCTATTCAATATTCTACGGCATGGTGAATGTCGGCGCGTTCCTCGGTAAGACGTTCGCCTATCCTCTGCGGCTGCAGTGGGGAGTGGAATCCATCAACTACTACTCCGCGGGACTCTCACTCATCGCATTGGTGACGGTCTTCTTCTTCTACCGTTCAACAAGCCACAGTGATGGTGAGGGAAAATCGTTCTCCGAAGTATGGAAAGCGTTCGTCCGTGTCGTGACGAATGTCCGGTTAGTGATGCTCATTGTGATCGTCACTGGATTCTGGATCATCCAGCAACAGATGTATGCGACGATGCCTAAATACGTGCTGAGGCTTGTCGGCGAGGGGGCGTCGCCGGAATGGATCGCAAACGTCAATCCGTTCGTTGTTGTGACGACCGTGGTCTTCATCACGCAGCTGATGAAGAAAGCCAAAGCGATCACTTCCATGGCTGTAGGGATGTTCATCATGCCATTCTCGGCTGTTGCGATGGCCAGTGGTTCAGTGATGCAGCATTCCATCGGCGACAGCATCTCGTTCTTTGGACTCTTCTCCGCACACCCCATTACGGTGATGATGATCGCAGGTATTGTTCTGCAGGGATTGGCGGAAAGTTTCATCTCCCCGCGGTATTATGAGTTCTTCTCACTGCAGGCCCCGAAAGGTGAGGAAGGGTTGTATCTAGGGTTCGGACATCTGCATTCATTCCTGGCATCGCTTCTTGGATTCGGGCTATCCGGTTATCTGCTGACCATCTATTGCCCTGACCCGAAGACGGTGCCGCCTGAATTGCTTTCTACGGCATACGATCAGGCGCACTATATCTGGTATTACTTCTCAGCGATCGGATTTACGGCGGGAGTGGCGTTGATCTTCTACCAGCGGATCGTCAGCAGGACGGACCGGAAACTGCAGGGGGTGTGAGGAAGGGTATAAAAACAGTCATGGCATGACGTACGTCATGCCATGACTGTTGGAAGTTGCTGTTTCAGGCTACTTTTTGATGTTCCACAGCTTGTTCGTGGCCCTCTCCAATTCCGCTTCGATCAACTTCACATCATGCGTCTTCTCCGGCATGTTCTCGAACACCACATACGGGATCTTGTGGCCGCGCACTTCGATGAATTCCGGATCCTTCTTCTCGATCGCTTCCCAATCGTTCGTCTTATAATAGAACTCCATCTTCTCGTCCGGCAGTGAATGATGCAGGATGGAATCCTCCTGTCCGGGACGCGCGCGCTTCCGGTTCTTCCGGACCGATTCTTCATACGGCACTTTGATGTAGAGCAGCGAGGCCTTCTTCAGCATCTCATCGGAGAGGAAGGTGAGCGCATTGTAAATGGCATTCTCACCGCCGCGGGCGAACTCGACCAGCGTGGTCATCTTTGCATGATACTCCGCATCCTTCATCACTTTCTTCTGATAATCGAGCGCCAGACGTTTCATATACAGATCCCAGATATACTGGTCTTTGAACCAATATTTCTCATCGCTCCACACGCGCGGCTTACCCATCTGCGTCATCAGGTCATCCAGCTCGAATGTCTCCCATACATACAGAAAATCATCGAGTTCCTCGAAATTGGCCACATGGAACTTCTCCAGGCGGACGATCGGATCGCATTTCTTCAGGAAATCGATCACTTCGGACTTGCCCGCGGCAGGGCGTCCGGTGATGATGAGGATGGGGAAGTGTTGATTGCTCATGGAAACTCCTATTATTATTGTTCAGGTTCTCTTGATTGGTGAAAATTCCTTTGTATGATATACAGAAATACTCTATTTTTTATTCAAGAATCAAGCAGAAATAATCACCTCCAAATCCGGAACTCCGGAACACTATGACGGTTTTTGATTCGATCAGTGCCTATCTGACGGAGCGGGAGATCCCCTACCGGACCGTCCATCATGAACCGACGTTCACGTCGGAGGAGTCCGCCAAGGCACGAGGCGAGGATGTGAAAGTGGGCGGCAAGGCGATCGTGATGAAGATCGATGACTCCTTCAAGCTGTTCGTGCTGAGTGCCGCACTGAAGGTCGATTCGAAAATGATCAAAGAGCGCTTCAAGGCGAAAAGCATCCGGTTCGCAACAAAGGAGGAACTGCTGGAACTCACCGGCCTTGTTCCCGGATCTGTTCCGCCGTTCGGTGCTCCGATCCTGCCGTTGGAACTGTATGTTGATGATTCAATTCTGGAGAACGAACGGATCGCATTCAATGCCGGTTCACTGACCGATTCCGTGATCATGTCCGTACAGGACTATCGTACTGTTGTCACAGCGGAACAGTTCCGCTTCTCTGCCCAATGAAACTACCATCACCAGGCTCCTCTATGACCGTTCGCCTTTCGCTGTTCATCCTGCTCTCTCTTTCCGCCGCCGCCCAGCAGACCCGTCCGGAGCGGACGAACTATGAGGAGACCTCGCGGTATCAGGATGTGATGGATTTCATCGATGCACTGAAGCTGGATACTCCGTCATTGAAGCTCGGGTGGCTCGGATATTCCTTCCAGGGGCGGCGGCTTCCGATGATCGTCTACGGGGATGTTGCAGACACCCGTCCGGAAACCCTCCGCCGGTCCGGAAAGGTGATCGTCTATATTCAGGCGAACATCCATGCAGGTGAAGTGGAGGGGAAGGAGGCAATGCTGGAACTGCTGCGCGAACTGCGCAGGGGTGATCATGCGGAATGGAAGCGCCGGCTGGTGCTGCTGATCGTCCCCATTTACAATGCGGACGGGAATGATATGATCTCCCTGCATAACCGTCCATGGCAGCATGGCCCGATCGGCGGGATGGGTCAGCGTGCGAATGCTCAGGGGCTCGATCTGAACCGTGACCATATGAAACTGGAATCGCCGGAGACTGTGTCGTTCGTCCGCATGCTGAATGAATATGATCCGCATATCACGCTGGACCTTCATACGACGAACGGCTCGTTCCATGGTTATCATATCACCTACAGCTTTGCGCTCAATCCGATCGTGGACGAAGGGCTCGATGCCTTCACGAGGAATGAATTCTTCCCGAAGGTCACCGCAAAGATGCAGGCGAAGAAGTGGCGCATCCACCGGTACGGCGACTATCTGGAAAAGACACCGGCGGGTCCGGCGGGGTACTATTTCTGGGCGCATGAACCGCGTTTCAACAGCAACTACGTCGGCGTGCGCAACCGGCTTGCCATTCTCTGTGAATCGTACTCGTATCTTCCGTTCCCGCAGCGTATCGCCTCTATGAAGGCGCTCGTCGTGAGCATCCTGGATGTCGCCAATGCGAACGCGTCTGCAGTGAAGTCTGCTGTTGCTTCGGCTGATGTGAATGCGGCAAGGATCCGTCCGGGGGATTCGCTGAGTGTTCGCGGTGAGATCGTCGAGTCCGATCCTGCGCAGCAGATCATCCTGGCGCCGGTCATCGAGGAGCGGAACCCGTACAGCGGCGAGATCATGTACCGCATGAATGAGGACAGTCTCCGTACGATCATCACCAAAGAGTACTACGGCACCCGGGCCGTGAAGCGTGCTGCTGCACCGCTGTTCTATGCCGTTCCGGATTCACTCCCGGAACTCTCTGCCCTGCTCAAACGCCACGGCATCCGCATTGACACGCTCCGCTCGCCGGCCACTGGTGTCGGTGAACGATTCATCATCACGCAGAACCGTCAGGCGGAGCGTGAATTCCAAAAACACCGCATGCGGACGCTGGAAGGACGGTTCGAACCGGTCACTATGACGGTCCCGGCCGGCACACTCATCGTACCGATGGACCAGCCTCTTGCCCGGCTGGCATTCACTCTGCTCGAACCGGAATCCGAGGACGGCGCCGTCTCGTGGAATGTTCTGGATGACCGGCTCGGAGATGGCTCAGTGTATCCAATATTTAAGATCACTCAACTAATAGAAGGACGTCCATGAGAAAATTCTTCCTGATGCTTGTAATGGCTGCGTCAGTGCTTAGCGCACAGATCCAGTATCCGGTCACGCAAAAATCCGAACAAACGGACACATATTTCGGCAATCCGGTGCCGGATCCCTATCGCTGGCTGGAGGACGACCGGTCGGATAACACGGCCGAATGGGTGCAGAAACAGAACGCCGTCACATTCGGGTATCTGGACAAGATCCCGTTCCGGGAGAAGGTGCGTGACCGGCTGACTCAATTGATGAACTATCCCCGCTATACTGCTCCATTCCGTGCGGGAAAGAACTGGTTCCACTATCTGAATGACGGACTGCAGAACCAGAGCGTGCTGTATATCATGCGCGGTTCGCTGGATGCGAAGCCGGAGCTCTTCCTGGATCCGAACAAACTTTCCACGGACGGCACCACATCGCTGGCGGGGATCACCTTCAGCAAGGATGGACGCTACGCTGCGTATCAGGTGTCCAAGGCCGGTTCTGACTGGCGCGAGATCTACGTGATGGATGTGCGGACAAAGAAACTGATGAGCGACAGGATCGAATGGGCGAAGTTCACCGGCATCACCTGGCGCGGGAACGGGTTCTATTATAACCGCTATGAAGTGCCGAAGGATACGGGATCGAAACTCTCCGCATCCAACGAATTCCAGAAGGTGTACTATCACGTGCTCGGAACACCGCAGTCCAAGGATGAACTTATGATGCAGGATACTCTGAATCCGCATATGGGATTCGGCATCGGTCTGACGGAAGACGAACGGTTCATGAGCATGACCAAGTGGCAGCGGAATGCGAACGGGAACGCGCTGTTCGTACGGGATATGAAAAAGAAAAGCGATTGGGTGCCGGTACTGGAATCGTTCGACGACGATATCTATGTGATCGACAATGTGGGGGATAAGTTACTGATGTTCACTTCGCACGGTTCGCCGAACGGCAGGGTGGTGCTGGTCGATCCGGCGAAGCCGGCACCGGAGCATTGGAAGGATGTCATACCGCACCGGCAGCAGGCATTGACCTCCGTCTCCATCGTCGGCAATAAACTCTTCGCCGTCTATATGCAGGATGTGAGCCATCGTGTATACGTCTTCTCGCTGGAGGGAAGGTATGAGAACGAGATCAAACTGGAGACGCTCGGCACGGTCAGCGGTTTCGGCGGTGAACGGACCGACCAGTTCACGTTCTACTCCCTGACATCCTTCACATATCCGTCGGTCATCTATCGGTATGACCTGAAGACGAAGCAGTCCACTCTCTACCGCAAAACGCAGGTCGATTTCAATCCGGACAATTTCGTTACGAAACAGGTCTTCTATCCTTCCAAGGACGGGACGAAGATCCCGATGTTCATCGTGCACCGGAAAGGTATCCGGCTGGACGGAAGTCATCCGGCATGGCTGTACGGCTACGGCGGATTCAACGTCAGCATCAATCCCTCGTTCAGTGCGTCACGGCTCGTCTGGCTGGAGCAGGGAGGGATATTTGCCGTGGCGAACATCCGCGGCGGCAGCGAGTACGGCGAAGCATGGCATCAGGCGGGCATGAAGCAGAACAAGCAGAATGTCTTCGATGATTTCATCGCTGCTGCCGAGTATCTGATCAAAGAGCAGTATACGAACCCGTCCAAACTGGCGATCGAAGGACGTTCCAACGGAGGCCTTCTTGTCGGTGCGACCATCAATCAGCGCCCCGATCTCTTCAAAGTGGCGCACCCGGCGGTCGGTGTGATGGATATGCTCCGCTTCCAGAAGTTCACCATCGGGTGGGCGTGGGTGAACGACTACGGCTCCAGTGATGATCCCGCACAGTTCGAATATCTCAAGAAGTATTCACCGGTCCATAATATCCGCGACACCACGAAATATCCTGCGGTGCTCGTCACGACTGCGGACCATGATGACCGTGTTGTTCCGGCACATTCGTTCAAATACATCGCAACACTGCAGGAGAAGTACAAAGGACCGAATCCTGTTCTGATACGTATCGAAACATCGGCAGGACACGGAGCCGGAAAACCACTGTCGAAGTCCATCGAAGAATGGGCCGATATGTATGCGTTCACCTGGTGGAATATGGGGATCACGCCAAAGTACCTGTTCGAAAAACTATAACGCTCCACGATCATCCGGCAGCCGCAGGGTACCACACGCTGCGGCTGTTTTTATTTCTCCACTGACATTCCCGCCCTGCGTTCTGTCACACACCCTCCCCGTACCATAGTTTTTCGGTATCCACCCCTTGCGTCTTTCCAATGTATTTATTACAATGACTTAAAGTATTTCTTGAACAAGAGACCATTCTTGCCAATAAAGACAATCAGAGTAATTCCCCGAATATTTGCGAATTTGCCAATTCGTCCGTCGAACCGTCTCAAAATGTACCAGTTTACAGATGCCGCATTCTCAGAGTGCGGCATCGCTGTTTTTCACCTAAGCCACTGATTCCATTCACGAACCGGGATACCTTCACCACCATGGCGACCAAAAAGAATAACAAGATCTTCGTGCTCGATACCAACGTTGTGCTCCATGACAGTTCCTGCATCTATCAATTCAAAGAACATGATGTGGTCATTCCCGTGACGGTGCTGGAAGAATTGGATGCGTTCAAAAAGGGGAATGAATCGATCAACTTCCACGCACGCGAGTTTGCGCGGAATGTGGATGCAATGAGCGGTGACCATATCTTCAACGGCGGGATCACGATCGGCAAAGGACTCGGCAAGATCACCGTCCGGCTGGAACAGGATTTCCATAAGGATATCGACGGCTCGTTCACGAAGAGCAAGCCGGACCATCATATCCTCAACACGGCGTACCGGCTGGCCAAGGAAAGCAGCGGCCGTGAAGTGATCCTGGTATCGAAGGATGTGAATCTCCGCATGAAAGCGAAAGCGGTCGGACTCCCGGCGCAGGATTACAAGAATGACCAGGTGAAGGACCTGACGGAACTCTACACCGGACACCGTACGGTGGAGAATGTGGAAGAGAAAGTGATCGCACGGCTGCACGCCAATCCGTTCGAAGTGAATCCTGCAGACCTGCCGGAGAATCACTTCCGTCCGAACGAATTCGTCATCATGCGGAACGGAAAACAATCCGCGCTCGGTACCTACGATGCAGAACGGAAGCGCATCGCCAAGATCGAGAAGACCGTCGCGTACGGCATCGCTCCGCACAACGCGGAACAGATCTTCGCGCTCAATGCACTCCTCAATCCGGACATCCAGCTTGTGACCATCTCCGGCAAAGCAGGGACCGGCAAGACGCTCCTGGCGCTCGCCGCGGCGCTGGAACGGAGGAAGCTCTACCGCCAGATCTTCATGGCGCGTCCCATCGTTCCGCTCTCGAACAAGGATATCGGATACCTTCCCGGCGACATCGAATCCAAGCTCAATCCGTACATGCAGCCGCTGTTCGATAATCTGAATGTCATCAAGAACCAGTATCAGGAATCGGACCAGCAGTACCAGCGCATCGATCAGCTGCTGCAGGAGGAGAAACTCGTCATCGAAGCGCTCTCCTATATCCGCGGGCGGAGTCTGGTGAAGATCTACTTCATTGTGGACGAAGCGCAGAATCTCACGCCGCACGAAGTGAAGACCATCATCACGCGCGCGGGAGAAGGGACGAAGATCGTCCTGACCGGCGATATCTACCAGATCGATCATCCGTATCTGGACAGCCAGTCCAACGGACTGAGCTACCTGATCGAGAAGATGCAGGGACAGAAGATCTACGCCCACATCAATCTCGAAAAAGGGGAACGGTCCAAACTCGCAGAACTGGCGAGCAATCTGCTGTAGACACTATGAAACTCCTCTTCCTCGGCTCACAGGATGTCGATTATCTGCAGGATGTGACCTTTGCCGGACTCCGCAAAGTGCTCGGTGCCGGGAACATCTGTGTGATGCCGTGGAACCGGAAATATTTCCTTCCGCTCAAGGAGTATCCCCGCAACATGGGGTATGCTCCCGGCAACATCACCGCCTCGCTGCACTCCCGCTTCTTCCTGAAGCAGTTCGATGCGGTCATCGTCGGTTCCGCCAAACCCGACTGCTTCCGTCTTTATAATGCGCTGGCCCCCTCGCTCCCGGGAGGACTGAGAACGATCTTTCTGGACGGCGGGGACCGCGAGGAGGTTGGCGGCGACCTGGACCGGATGCATGCGTGGGAGCTCTTCACTCAGGCCATGAACATCCGGCCGTTCGACCTTGTGATGAAACGGGAGATGGTCCTGACCCGCACGTATGAGAAGAACGTTCATCCGTTCCCGTTCGCATGGAATTTCGACCGGCTGCCGCGTGTGATGCCGGCCGCGAAGAAATACGATGTCTCCTTCTGGGCAGTGGAATCGGACCCGATCCGGACCCGAGTGCTGGAGTTGATCCAGGATTCCTTCGATTGCCGTGCCAACGGCACCGTGCTGAAGCAGATCTTCAAAAAATATAAGAGAAAAGGGGAGTTCTATCTGCAGGAACTGGCCGCCTGCCGCATCGTGCTGAATTTCCGCGGAGTCGGGTGGGATACGCTTCGCTACTGGGAGGTGCCGGCGCTCTCCACGTTCATGATCAGTCAAACTCCCGGCATCGATATACCAAATAATTTCGAGCATGGCCGCTCCATCGTCTTCTGCGATGAACCTGCGGATCTCATAGAACGCTGCACATACTATCTGCAGCACGAAGCGGAACGGGAAGCGATCGCACGCAAGAGTGCGGAACATATCCGCGCTTTCCATACGGATGTGCATCGTGCGAAACAATTACTATTACTGGTGTGACGCACCCGGCGTCATGTCGGTTCACTCCAATACCTGAGGTCGATATGTCCATTTCCCGCCGCCAATTCGTCCACACCGCTGCCGTTGTCGGCACCGGTTCGCTCATCGCCGGCTGCATGCCGGGCGCTGCTTCCATTTCGCACCGCCCGCAGTTCGATCTGCTAATCAAAGGAGGGAGGGTGATCGACGGAAGCGGTGCAGCGGAGATGCTCGCTGATGTCGGTATCCGCGACGGACGCATCATTGCCCTGGGCACGATCGACAGCACCGATGCTGCAAGGATCATCGATGCTTCCGGCCATCACGTCGTTCCCGGCTTCGTGGACATCCATACGCACACCGATTCCGCGATCCTGCGGCTGCCGACAGCGGACAGTAAACTTCGTCAGGGCGTGACGACCGAGGTCGGCGGAGCGGACGGCGGTTCCCGTGCACCGCGGAAGACACCGGATGAAGGGGATGAGCGGCTCTATACGGATTTCGACGGATTCTTCACCCATCTGCAGAACAAAGGATGCGCTCAGAACTTTGCATCGATGGTGGGGCTCGGCACGGTACGGGAGGTCGTGGTCGGAGAGGATGATCGTCCCGCCACACCGGCTGAAATGGACGCGATGCGGCGCGAAGTGCGGAAGGCGATCGAGCAGGGATGCTGCGGAGTCTCCACCGGACTCGAGTATACGCCGGGGAGTTTTGCATCCACTGAAGAATTGTGGGAGCTGACGAAAGCAGCACCGGAGCCGTACCGTCTCTATGCTTCACACATGCGCAACGAGGACAACCGTGTGCTGGAAGCGGTCGAAGAAGCGATCCGCATCGGCCGCAACGCCGGTGCACGGCTGCAGATCTCGCATCTTAAATCATCCTACAAGGTCAATTGGTACAAGAACGAGATCACACTGAAGATGCTCGACGATGCGATCGCCGAAGGGATCGAAGTGCATGCGGACCGCTATCCGTACATTGCGTATCAGACCGGACTCGCGAATCTCTTCCCGCTCTGGTCGCGGGACGGCGGCACTGAGCAGTTCATGACGAGACTGAAGGACAGCGGCACCGTAGCGAAGATCCGTCCGGAAACACTGAAGAAGATCAACGGACTCGGCTCGTGGGATTCGGTGATGATCACCTCCACGAAACTGGAAGCACACAAGGCATACATCGGCAAGACCATTCAGCAGATCTGCACACCGCTGGGGGCGGACCCGTTCGAATTCGCCGTGGACCTGATGATCAAAGAGAATGGATCCGTCGGCATGGTGGGATTCGGTATGGATGAAGAAGGAACGGAAGCGGTCCTGCGCTGGAAGAACACTATCGTCTCGTCGGACGGAGGGGCCTATTCCCCGGCGTCCAAGTCCAATCCGCATCCCCGAACCTACGGAACGTTCCCCCGCGCCATCGCATATTATCAGAAGGAACGGAACATCTGTTCGCTTCCCGAGATGATCCGCAAGATGACCTCGATGCCGGCGCAGAAGATCGGACTCAAGGACCGGGGGATCATCGCTAAGGGGAATGCCGCTGATATCGTGATCTTCAATTACGCAACGATCAAGGACAATGCGACATTCCTGAATCCCCATCAATTCCCGACCGGCATGCCGTATGTGATCGTGAACGGCGTTGCGGCGGTGGATAATGATGTCATTTCCGAAAAACTCCCCGGGAAAGTGCTGCGGAGTTCGGGATTTAATTCATGAGAATACCATTATGAAAGTATCCGGCAAACAGGTGTCTGCAACATTCCTCTGATGCCCGAAAGAACGTTGCTCAGCGGCGGCCGAAGAGCACGTGGAAGATGGCATAGCAAATCGCGCCGGTCATCAGGGAGGCTGCGATATCCCAACCGTCGATCGGTTTGCCGAGAAGAGGATGAGCGATCTCGTAGAGCGCCACGCTGAAGGGGACGATCTTTACCAGTACCATCCCTTTCACCTTCTCGCTGGTAAGCAGAGAGATCAGAATGAAGACCGTGGCGGCCGTGCCGAGGGTATTGCCCAGAGTGTCCGCTATATGCAGATCGAAGATATGGTGTTCATAGATGTATGGCCGGTACAACGGGCGTCCGATGAATTCATAGATCACCAGCGCCGTCATACCAATGGAAAAATTGATGAGTTTGTACCTCGTCAATTTCCATTCCGTTATCTCTTTCCACCAATCCTGAAGTTCCATGTACACCCGGAAGAATGTGCTTTATGATCGCAGGCTCAGATAGGGACAAGAAATTTTCAACGATCAGGTTCGGGAGTCTCTACTTGAGCCCGGTCCACCACTCTGAGAATTGTTGATCCGGATCGTTGAGTCGGACGATCTCGCCGATCATCGGAGTGACCAGCGGAATATTCTCCGACCGGCTCAGTTCCGCTACACGCTTCATCGGTTCATCCCAGGGATGGTTTCCCAGGGTGAACTTCGAATTGTGGACGGGGAAGAGACGCTTCGCCTTCAGATCTTTCGCTGCCGGGATCACTTCCTCCGGCAGCATGTGGATGTACTTCCATTTTTTGTCGTACTGTCCGTCATCCAGCATCACCAGGTCGATCGGACCATGCTTCTCGCCGATCTCTTTGAAGAAGGGATCGTACCCGCTGTCCCCGCCGATGTAGAACTTCATCGTTGGTGTTTGCACCACATACGACATCCAAAGCGTATTATTCCGGAACAACGAACGCCCGGAAAAATGACGCGCAGGAGTGGTGAAGACAGTGAACCCGCTGTCCAGTTCCACCGTTTCGTTCCAGTCCTTCTCCAGGATCATCACGGCATCGAATCCCCACCGTTCAAGATGTGCACCCACGCCCAATCCGCAGATCACGAAGCGGACCTTCTGCCGGAGCGCTTTCAGCGTCGACACATCCACATGGTCATAATGATCGTGGGAGATGAACAGATAATCGATCGCCGGAAGATCGTCCACCGTATACCGGTCCGTGCCCGGGAAGGAGCGTGTCGTACCCGGTATGGGGGATGCATTCCCGCTGAAGATCGGATCGACCAGGATCCGTTTTCCGTCGATCTGGATGAAATACGAGGAATGACCGAACCACACCAGCACATTCTGGTCCGGGGCGAGAGCCAGCAGATCGGTCTTTACGGACGGGATGGTATCCTCTGGTTTCAGCCGGGGGAAGGAGGTGAAGAAGAACTCGAAAGCGACCCCCAGCATGGTATATCCTTCCGTGATCTCCGGGGTATGGGAGAGATTGCGGAACTGTCCCTCCCGGAAATTGGGGGAACGTTCGATCCGCTCCTGCCGTGAACCGGAAGGGGGTGCTCCAAAGGGGGTTGTGCGCATAAAGAGATAGATGGTGAGCACGGTGGCCGCGGTGATGCCGGACAAAAGATAGATGATGCGCCGCACTGTGCTGGATGATGTGGTCATGTGATCGGTCGGTGTCATGAATGCACGCGGCTGTCCCGCGCATCAACACAGGACGAAGATCCTGTGTTGATATTGTATCCCGGAACGAATGGTCGCTGCGGTGATGGAACCATCGGGCCGATCCGGTCTTCCGCTATTCTGATCTCGGGGTTCCCGGATACACATGGCTGCGGGTCAGCGTACCAGGGAAATGTTTCCCCGCTCCTTTGAACAGCACACATCGATAGAACTGCAGCAGATTGGTTTTGAATCCGAATGCCATCAGTGCGAAACTCAGCCGCCAGACGCGGTGGACCGCTTCATCGACATATGTGACCGCGGCATCATGGTTCTGCTCCAGATTGGTGAGCCAATGGCGTGCGGTCAGATAGTAATGCTCGCGTAGTGATTCCAGGTCCGTGATCTCGAACCGCGCCTGTTCCGCATACCGGAGCAGCTCGCCGATGGTAACGAGATGATAATCCGGCATGAAGTATTTCTTGGCAAACGCCGGGTTATGGAAGCGGGGACCATCCTTCTTGGTGATGGCGATGAAGGAGCACAGGCCCTGATCTTTTAGTAAGGCGGACACGGTGGTGAAGAACGGCTGAAGATGATCACCGCCGACATGATGGAGCATTTCAATGCTCGTGATCCGGTCGAAGGTGGTCCGGGTATCGAGTTCACGGTAATCCTTCACTTCAACGGTGCAGAGCGACGATAGTCCTTCCTCCGCGATCCGTTTGTTGGCGAATGCCGCCTGTTCCTTGCTCAGCGTGACGCCGAGACACCGCACGCCGTAGTGCTTCGCGGCATGCATGATGAAGGATCCCCAGCCGCATCCGATATCGAGCAGGGATTGCCCTTCACGCAGGCGCAGTGAACGGCAAAGGACATCCATTTTGTTCACTTGTGCATCGGCGAGCGACTGATCACGATGGTCGAAATACGCACCGGAGTAGACCAAACGGGGGTCCAGCCATAGTGAATAGAAGTCATTGGAGACGTCATAGTGGAACGAAACACTCTCCTTGTCCCGCTGCAGGGAATGCTCCTGACCCCGTTCCGCTGCGACGTACCGCGGTGTCGAAGTTCGTCCGCCGGCAGACGGGAGCGCCATGACAAGCCGGAGCATCTTGAACAGCGAGGGAAGATTCAGTTTGGGAAGGAGCATGGTCTGAGCGGATTCGATCGCGCAGATCAGATCTCCCGTAATATCGATCCGGCCCGAAAAGAAACTCTCAGTTGTTTTCAGTTCGCCCGGGGGGAAGAACATGTCGCGGATGACGCCGGGATCGTTGATGGTCACATGAAAAGCAGGTGCGGCATCCTTCCGTGCTGAGACCGTGGTGCCTTCCCAGA
>JAVBYA010000477.1 GCA_030824295.1 Bacteroidota bacterium | reverse complement strand
TCCAATTCTGCAAGGATCGATCGTTTGAATGCTATGCTATATCGTTTTACTGTGCGGCCCATGAGGTCCTCCTATGTTTTGTTAGGATGACCTGTCAACGTATTTCAGGACGCTACATCCATTCATCATTCCTCGTTCATCATTCTGCGTTTCTCCTCTTAGTTGGACATTCCCCTTTCGTGTCTTCGTGGTTGCTTTCCGTAGGCGACCTTCATCTGCATTTCCGTCTGTCTATCCGTTGTCTTACGATGAGGAGAGAGTCACCTCACAGGTGACTCTCTCCGTCTACCGCCCGCCGTTCATAACCTGTGGATAACTTTTCCCACCCCGTAACGCCAATTTCCCTCTTTATTGTTGTATTCTGACAAAACGGCAACAGCGCCGTTTCTTAAAATCCGTTAATCTTCCCTTTATTCAATTAATTTTAGTTAATAGAGGCCTTCCTCCATTGTCCAAATGTCAGGGTGTAGGTATATTTGTAACGCATGGACGTCACCAAAACCAAAAAAGTATATGTGGAAACCTACGGCTGCCAGATGAATGTGGCAGATACCGAGGTCGTACTCAGTGTCGTCAGTGCCGTCGGTTATCTTCCGACCAACGAAGCGGCCGAAGCGGATCTGATCCTGGTGAACACCTGCAGCGTGCGGGACAATGCGGAACAGCGCGCACAAAAACGGGTGTCTGAGCTGAAGGAACATAAACGCCGCAATCCCGATGTGGTCATCGGTGTGCTGGGATGCATGGCGGAACGGTTACGCACCGCATTGGTGGAGAAGAATAACCTGGTGGACATCGTGGTCGGTCCGGACGAGTACCGCCGGCTGCCGAAACTGATCGAGGATGCGAAGGCCGGTGAACGCGGTATCGCCGTGAAACTCTCCCGCGTGGAGAACTACGACGACATCACCCCGCTCCGCACCGAAGGGATCAGCGCCTGGCTCTCCGTAATGCGCGGCTGCGATAAGTTCTGCACATTCTGCGTGGTCCCTTTTACCCGCGGACGTGAACGGAGCCGCAGTCTGAAGAGTGTGGTGGAAGAGGTCGCGCTGCTGAGCAAACAGGGATTCAAGGAAGTGTCGTTGCTGGGACAGAATGTGAACTCGTACAACGACGGCGGCGCCGATTTTGCGGACCTGCTCCGCGCCGTGGCAGAAACGGACAGCGCCATGCGCATCCGCTTCACTACATCGCACCCGCAGGATATGAGCGAGAAGCTGATCGAGACGATCGCCGCACACCGGAACATTTGCAAGTACATCCATCTTCCGGTGCAGTCCGGCTCGAACCGCATCCTGAAGCTGATGAACCGTACGTATACGATCGAGCAGTACCTGGGATTGATGGACCGCATCAAGCGCACCATCCCGGAAGCGAGCTTCTCCACCGATATCATCGCCGGCTTCCCGACCGAATCACCCGAGGATCACCGGATGACGATGGAGATCCTGAAGGAAGTGCGGTACGACGGCGCATACATGTTCAAATATTCACCCCGTGAGAATACGAAAGCATTCGAGATGGGGGACGATGTGGCTGAGGAACTGAAGACCGAACGGCTGAACGAGATCATCGAACTGCAGAACGGCATCGCCTTCGACATCAATCAGCAGCTGATCGGCACCGATGTGGAAGTGCTCGTTGAACGCGACAGCTCCCGGTCCACAGAGGACCTGCTCGGCAGGACCGATACGAATAAGAAGACCGTCTTCCCGCGCGGCAACGCTGCCGTCGGTGAATTGCGCAGGGTCCGCATCGACCGCGCGAACGCTCAGACACTCTTCGGCACGTTGCTGCCGGGGACCAACTAAGGAACCGATGAACAATCGTCTCATCCATATCACCGCCGCTCTTCTGCTCGCCGTCTCCGCGCTCTCCGCGCAGTTGAGCGAACAGGAGGTCCGCCGCCGTCTGGACCTGATCCACTCCGGCGGCATGGACCGCGTCCGCGCTGAAGTGAGCGGATGGCTCAAGACCTCGCCGAACGATCCCGGCGTGCTCTATCTGGACGCCTACGTCACACAGAACGGCGATCAGGCAGTGAAGAAGTACCAGTCGCTCGTGGACCGCTTCCCGGATGATGTCTGGGCGGACGATGCGCTCTATAAAGTGTATCAATACTACTACGCCGTCGGTCTCTACAAGACCGCCGATGCGAAGATGAACCAGCTCAATCAGCAGTATCCCAACTCCATCTTCTCGCAGAACGAAGCGAAACCGTCCGAGATCGGCATCCAGAAAGCACCGGTGCCGCAGCCGGTGCAGATCGTCCCGGCTCCGGAGGAGAAGAGCGAAACTGCAGCTCCGGTCCAAGCCCCCGTTACCGGCAATTTCGTGGTGCAGGTGGGCGTGTATTCGCAGGAATCGGCTGCTGCAGCGCAGGCACAATCATTGACTGCCACGGTCGGCCGTCCCGCCATGGTGTTCCAGAAACAGAGCGGCGGCAAGAGCGTGTTCGCGGTGGCGTTCGACGGATTCGCGGAGGAACGGCTGGCGAAAGTGTTCGGCGCAGAATTGAAAGAGAAGTTCAACATCGACTGGTATGTGGTGAAACGGTGAACGGAACGAACGTGGAACAGTCCATGAACAGAACGGAATTCCAGCGCCGCTTCGGCATCGTGGGTGAATCGCTCGAGATCCAGGAGATCGTCCAGGTGCTGCAGCATGTCGCCCCGACGGATATCACCGTGCTCATCACCGGTGAGAGCGGCGTCGGCAAGGAAGTGGTCGCGCACGCCATTCACGGCGCCAGCAGCCGTTCCAAAAAGGCGATGGTCACCGTGAACTGCGGCGCCATCCCGGAAGGGATCATCGAATCCGAACTGTTCGGTCATGAGAAGGGCTCCTTCACCGGCGCGAGCAGCGAACGGAAAGGGTACTTCGAACTGGCGGACGGCGGGACCATCTTCCTGGACGAGATCGGCGAACTGCCGCTCGCCACGCAGGTGAAATTCCTTCGCATCCTGGAGAACGGCGAGTTCCTCCGCGTCGGTTCCTCCACTGCACGCAAAGTGGATGTGCGGGTGATCGCGGCGACGAACAAGGACCTGGAGAATGAAGTGCGCAGCGGTAATTTCCGGCAGGACCTCTTCTACCGGCTCCGGTCGGTGAACGTCCGCATCCCGGCGCTGCGCGAGCGGAAAGAGGATATCCCGCTGCTCTTCTCGAAGTTTGTTGAAGAGTTTTCAGCGAAGAACGGCATCCGCTTCGGCGGTATGACATCTGCGGCGGAAGAATTGCTGCAGCAATACTACTGGCACGGCAATGTGCGCGAATTGCGGAACGTGGTGGAAAGTATGTTGGTGCTGGAGCGGGGGAGGAGTCTGGACGCAGAGGATATCCGTAAGTACCTGCGGATGCCGGCCGAGGAACGGAACCTGCCGATGCTCGTCACCAAACAGAACGATTTCGACGAACGGCAGCTGCTCTACCGCGCGCTGATCGAACTGAAGAACGATATGCTCGAAGTGAAGAACCTCCTGAAAGGGGTGCTCGGAGCGAACGGTGCGCCGGGGCTCGTCCCGACCGGACAGTCCAGCGCCGTGCAGGAGACCCTCTCCCTGACGGAGATGGAGCGGCGGATGATCGAGAACGCGCTCAAGAAGTACCACAACAACCGTCGTCTGGCAGCGGACGAATTGCAGATATCGGAACGGACGCTCTACAGGAAGATCAAAGAGTACGGATTATGAAAGCAACACTGATACTATTCGCATTGTTCAGCTTCACGCTCTTCGGCAGCTGCTACTCCTTTACCGGAGCATCGGTACCGCCGCATCTCAAGACGATCGCCATTCCGCTGTTCGAAGATGTGAGCGGTTTTGGCGAGCCGGGACTCCGCGAGAAGTTCACACAGAAACTCATTGACCTTTTCCGGAGCGACAACAATCTGGAGCTCGGCGAACGGCTCACCTCCGATTCGATCCTGGAGGGGTCCATCGTCACCATCATCGATGCGCCGAGCGTGATCGGCGGGAACAACATCGTCAAGACGCGTAAAGTGACCATCACCGTCCGCGCCACCTACACCGATATGAAGCTCCGCAAGAAGGTGTGGGAGCGTGATTTCTCCTACTGGGGAGAGTACACGCAGGGGCAGCAGACGCGCGACGTGGCACTGACCGCCGCCATCGACAAAGTGGCCGAGGATATACTGCTGGAGACAGTGTCGAACTGGTAGATACAAGAAGAAACAAAGAGTAATTGATTCATTGTATCAATGGATCAATGGCTCAATTAGTTACAAAAAACAAACAAAGTATCGTTATTGATTCATTGAATCAATGAGTCATTGACTCAATAAGTAGTAAAACATTTATATCACGTTGCACAGTATCGTTTTTGAGTCAATGAATCAATGATCCGATTTCAAAATTTTTTAGAACTATTCTTTCACTAACCAAATAGAACCATGGAACAATTCATCCTGATCGCCTACATCATCTGTCTGAGCATCCTGTTCATCTTTGGAGCGCACGGATTCGTCATGATCTACCATTACTACCGCCACCGCAACGAGGTGGAAGGGGATCTGCCGATGACGCAGACGCCGATGGTCACCATCCAGCTTCCGCTCTTCAATGAGATGTACGTGGTGCGCCGGCTGATCGACGCCTCCTGCGCCATCGAGTATCCCAAGGACAAACTGGAGATCCAGGTACTGGACGATTCCACGGATGAAACGGTGGACCTCGTAGCGAGCATCGTCCGCGAGAAGCAGGCGCAGGGCTATAACATCGTCCATGGCCACCGCACCAACCGCCAGGGCTTCAAGGCCGGCGCGCTGAAGGAAGGACTCAAGACGGCCAAAGGGGAGTTCGTGGCGATCTTCGATGCGGACTTCATCCCGAAACCGGAGTTCCTGCAGAAGACCATCCCGTACTTCTATAAGGATGCCAAGATCGGCATGGTGCAGACCCGCTGGGAGCATCTGAACGGCGACTATTCCCTGATGACCCGCACCCAGGCAATGGCATTGGACGGTCACTTCGTGATCGAACAGAACATCCGGAACAAGGCCGGCTACTTCATCAACTTCAACGGCACCGGCGGCGTGTGGCGCAAGAGCACCATCATGGATGCCGGCAACTGGCAGAGCGACACGCTCACCGAGGACCTGGACCTGAGCTACCGTGCGCAGCTGCGCGGCTGGAAGTTCAAATTCCTCCGCGATGTCACCTCGCCGGCCGAACTTCCTGCCGAGATCAACGCACTCAAGTCGCAGCAGTTCCGCTGGACCAAGGGCGCGATCGAGACCGCACGGAAACTCCTCCCCATGGTCTGGAAATCGGATATCCCGTTCCGCATCAAGTTCCACAGCACGTTCCATCTGACGAACAACATTGTCTTCCCGTTCATCATCCTGGCGAGCATCCTGAACGTGCCGCTCACGTTCATCAAGCACGGCGGACAGTTCGACGCGTACTTCGACTTCATGTCCGTGTTCGTTCTGGCGTTCATCGGTTCGTTCCTCTTCTATATGTATTCGCAGAAGGACATCTACGCCGACTGGCGCAAGCGCATCATGCTCTTCCCGGTCTTCATGGCCGGCAGCATGGGCTTTGCGGTGAACAACAGCAAGGCGGTGCTGGAAGGATTGTTCAAACGGAAATCGGAATTCGTCCGCACCCCCAAATACGGCATCGAAGGGAAGAAGCAGTCCTGGAACGATAAGAAGTACGTGCCGGTGAAATTCAGCTGGACCGTTATCATCGAGATCGCGCTGGCGCTCTATTGCTTCTTCGGCGTCCTATCGTCGCTCTATTATCTGGAGATCGCCGCGGTTCCGTTCCAGATGCTGTTCACCGCCGGATACGGCTCCGTAGCGCTCATGTCCGTACAGCAGGCACTGGAAGCCCGCCGCATCAAGATGGCGCAGCTCGAATTGGCAGTGGAACCGCTGGCGGTCTGAGTCCGTCACCCCGGCCCGCTGCACGGCAGCGTTCCTTTTTTGCAAATCACGTCAGAGTTGACTATTTTATGCCAGTGAAAATCGCTTTCACTGGCATTTTTTATGGAATTAGAAGAATTCGACATAGAGTTCCTTGCGCAGAAGATGGCCGAGAATCCCGGCTCCATGCTCTTCGCCCGTCTTGCGGACCTGTACCTGACCAAGGAACAGTATGCCGAAGCGATGAAGCTGCTGGAAGAGGGGATCCCGTCCTTTCCCAACTACTACGCCGGGTATATCGTGCTCGGCAAAGCGCATCTGGCGTTCAAGGAATATTCCTACGCCGTTAAAGCGTTCACCAAAGCACTGGAACTCTCGCCGTTCAATCAGACCGCCGCGCAGCTCCTTGCCTCCGTTCCGAATAAACCGGATGAGTCCACCCGCACCACCGATGCGACCTATTTCGCAATTCCGGAAGGGACCGCTGCTGATGCCTCTGCTGCGCCGGCTGTGACATCCTCGCCGGAACCTGAACCGCTTCCGGACCAGTTCTCGGCCGATACCCCTTCTGCAGCAGAACCGGAATTCGTCCTTCCCTCATTCGAAGAGATGGGGTTCCCGGGATTGGAAGCAGTGGAAGCGGAATTGGAATCATCCGCGCAGTCCGCGGAACCGTCTGTGGAACCGCAGCAGGAATATTCCCGCGCACAGGAAGAGAATTTCCCGACCTACGATGAATACTTCGCGCAGAATCAGCAGCGCATCGACATCGATGCGCCGATCCGTCTGGACGATTACCTGAGCGGTGAAGCGGTCCCCGCTGCGGTCATCGCGCCTCCGGTCATCGAACAGCCGACGTTCGAACTGATGCCCTCGCACGAATTCGTGAACGATGCGTACGTGGAGCCGGAACCTGCCGCTCCCGCACAGCCGTTCGCACCGGCGGAAGAACATTTCGAACCCGAACCGGTCTTCTCTTCGCCGGAACAGGCTCAGCTCTACGCCGAGATGACCGGCACGGCATCACCGGAGCCGGAGCAGACCTATACTCCCACCGACCTCGACTCGCTCACAGAGAAACTGCAGAGCGCCGAGCGTATCGTACCGAAAGAGAATTATATCCCCTCCACACCGGTTCCGCAGGATGTACAGGACGAGCAGGCGTATGAATCGGATGCCGTCACACCGACCCTGGCAGAGATCTATGCGTCGCAGGGAGAGTACCGTGCCGCCATCCAGGCGTACGAGATCCTCATGTTCTCTCAGCCGGGCAAAGGAGCGGACTACCAGAAGCGCGTGCGCGAGCTGACGAAACTGCAGATGGAAAAGGACGGACTTCTGTAAACAATATTCACCGCGGAGCACGCAAAGAACGCAGAGGAAAAATGTAGGTCGAAGCGCTGCTTCGACCTTTTTGTTGTACGAGAACGACGGTGAGTGTCACCTTTGAGGTGACACTCACCTGAATCGCTTTAAAACAACAAAGCCCTCGTGTGAGGGCTCTGTTCGTTTCGGTCAAACCGAAATTACTTCAGTTTGTTCACGTACCTGGTCAGTTTCGACTTCAGGTTCGACGCTTTGTTCGGATGGATGACCTTTTTGCCGGCCAGTTTATCCAGGAACGAAATGGTCTCTTTCAGCAGCGAAACGGCGGTATCTTTGGTCTCGGTGGAGCGGACCTTCTTCAAGAGCGTCCGCATCGTCGATTTGTCCGCCACATTGCGTTTGGCGCGGCGTTCGTTCGCGCGGTTCCGTTTTTCTGCTGATTTATGCTGTGCCATGGTGTTTCTCCTCGTTTTGCGTTGATAGTATGTGTTAGTATAATGAAAATAATTTCGAGTTACAAATTGCGTCCCGCACTATTTCGGCGGGGCGTCGTCCGCACCGGGGGGTGCTACAGTTTCTTCTCCCAATAGATGTTCTTCCGCAGCTCATCCACCCATTGTTCGTATGTCGTGCTCAGTTTGAACTGCAGTGCCAGCTGTTCCAGCCGTTTATAGTCATCCGTCATGTTGATGGTGTGTTCCGGTGTGATCGAGCGGACATAGATGATGTGGTAGCCGTATTTGTTCTGCACGGTCAACTTCCGCGGCTCGCTGATGTCCCCGGCTTTGGCGGACTTCACGAAATCTGCGAACGCCGGGTCCAGCTGGTCGCCGGACACACGCCCCAGATCGCCGCCGATATCCTTCGTATCCGGGTCCTCGGAATTCAACCGCGCCAGGAATCCGAAACTCACTCCCTTGAGCGCCTCAGCACGCAGCCGTCCGAGCAAAGCGACGGCACTGTCGTCGTTCGCCTGGGACATCTCCAGCGGGAAGAGGATGTGGCGTGTGCGAACGGCATCGCCGCGCCGTTCCACCAATTGGATGATGTGATACCCGAACTGCGTCTTGACCGGTTTGGAGACCTCGTTCACGGACAAGGTGAACGCCACTTCTTCGAACTCCTTCACGAACGAACCGCGACGGGCGAATCCGAGGTCGCCGCCCTGGTCTGCGGAACCGTCCGATGAATACCGTTTGGCGAAGAGCGCGAAATCGCCCCCCGCTTTGATGCTGTCCGCGATCGTCTGGATGCGCGCCACCGTTGATTTCAGCACACTGCTGTCCGGCTTCGGCTCCACATAGATGTGGCTCAATTCATATTCCATCGGCACCGGAGGGATGCTGTCCTTGTACGTGGTGAAGAACTCCTCCACCTCGCGGCGCGACACGGTGAGCTGCATCTGCCGCTGCTGCTGGATCTTCTGCACGAGCATCTGTTTGCGGATGAGTTCGCGGAACTGGAAGTCGCGCTTCATCCGGTTCACGGACATGCCGTACACTTCCTCCAGCTTCTCCTGTCCGCCCACCTGATACACCATGCGGGAGATCTGCTGCTCGAGCCGTTCGGTCACCTCTTCGTCCGTGACGATCACGCTGTCCTCGATCGCCTGCGCAAGCACGAGCTTGTCGTTGATCATGCCGTCCAATACACGGTCGCGCAGTTCGGTGGATTTCGGGTCAAGCCGGTTCTGCACCGCCAGCTGCTGCACGGTGAAGTTCAGGTCCGATTCCGTGATCACCTCGCGGTCCACAACGGCGATGATGCGGTCCAGGGACTGCTGAGCGGAAAGGAGCGTAACGGACATCAATATCGCTGCAAAGAATTTCATAGGGTTATCGTTCTCCGGAAAGTGTATCCTGCACGGCGACCATCATCTGCACCGCGTGTTTCGCGCGGAGACTCTGGATGTACTGCTGGTACCGTTCCTGCCGCCGTTCCATCGCCAGACGGCTGCGTATCTGCGGTTCAACAAAAGATATCGGCGCGGCGCCGCCGACCTTGAACTGTCCGAGCGACCGCATCACCACGAATCCCACGCTCGTCTTCACCGGGAATGAGACCTCCAGCATGCCGAGCGCATTCGCCACCTTCCACAGTTCGGGAGGATAGAGCGAGGACGCGGTGTAGAACGTCGAGTCGGCGTAGGAGATGAGTCCGTTCGACTGGTCTGCCGCTGCGGCGGCGATGCCGGCTTCCCAGCCGGATTCGCCGAGCGCGGAGGAACGGAATCGGTTCGCCGGCTCCAATTCTGCGAAGATGGCAACGGAGAGACGGGCAACGTCCTCCTGCAGCACGAACTCTGCGGCATGTGCCTGATAGTAAGTGGCGATCTCGCTCGGCTGGATGGAGCTTTCCGCGAGGGAATAGACCTCTCGCTCCAGCAGATCGGCGATGGTCAGCTGTTTCTGCGCTTCGCGCACCTTTGCCAGCAGCTGTTCGGATTCATCGTATCCGCGCGCGCGGGCCTCCTGAAAGAGGAGCTCATTCACCACCCAGCGGTTCGCATACTGCCGCACTTCGTTCTGCGTGAGGGTGCGCGCCGGGTCCGAATTCGCGCGGACCTGTTCCATGGTCAGCACACTCTCATTCACCCGGGCAATCACCGTCCCGGGCACGTCGGTCTGCGTACAACCGGCCGCCACCAGCAGAAGCAGGGTGGAAACAAAAAGAGGAAAGCGGCGAGCGCTTTCCTCCCGAGCCAGTATTGTGCGCAGAGCGGTCATCAAGGCTGTTCCGCCGGTGCGGTCTGACCGGTGAAGGTCTTGCCGACCGCTTCGGCATTCAGGACGACGGGGTATTTCTTCTGCAGCGATGCATACCACTCGTCACCGATCCGTTTCGTTTCATACTCCTGGAACGCACCGGAGACCTCGGAGACCGCTTCTTCGAAGGTCTTCTCGCGCGCCGGATCCTTCTGGAGCACTTTCACAATGGAGTATCCCCCTTCGTTAGCGAAGAAACTTGTGGTATCGTTCATCTCTTGTGACCACGCACGGCGTGTTAGATCGTTCTTCGTGACCGGCTCCAGTCCGTGTTCACCGCGTGATTCCTTGGTCGCTTCGCGGTCGTTGAAGAGAACGGCGGCCGAGTCGAAGGTGATCGGTGCAACGGCGATCTTCAGCGTGTCATACACCGGTTTCTTGTTCTTCGCTTTGCTCTTCCGTGCCACCAGTGAGTCCCTCGTATAGCCAAGCATGGAACGCTTCACCAGTTTGGCGATACTGTCGTTCTTCACATAGATCTCCTGAGCGTTCACACGGTCCGGCCAGGTATATTTGGAACGGTTCGCCGCATGGAAGAGACGGAGCGTGGAATCGTTCGGCTGCACCTTGTTCCAGACCTGTTCCTGTTCCGCTTTGAAGAGGAGGATCCCTTCCTCATATTCCTTCATGGTACGGGCGAATCCGGGGAACTTGCTCTGCAGCTGCTGTGCATGGTGTTCGGTGATGAGGTTCGTGCCGACCTTTTTGACGATGGTGCTGATGGTGTTCGGCAGGTCGAAGCGGAGGTTGTTGAGCTCCGGATTCATTTTCACGAGTGCGATCACCGTATCCAGCGTGATGCTCTTTCCGGCATAGGTGAAGATGGCCGCATTGCGGAGGGCGGGGGTGAAGGTGCTGTCCCAGTTCGCATCCTCGGTAGAGGACTTCGTGTCCACCGCGCCGGTGAAGGCAGAGATGACGTCGGCATTCTCGGCGAAATTGTACTCCTTCTTGATCTTCGCCACCATCTTGTCCTGATCGTACTGGAAGCGGTAGTTCTGGTACTCCGACTTCAGCTGCTGCTCCATCTCGTTGTACGGAGCGATGCCTTTGGAAGTGTGACGTTTGATCAGGTGGAGACCGAACTGCGTACGGACGATCTGCGAGATGCTGCTGTCCTTCATGCTGAAGATGACATCGTCGAATTCCCGCACGGTCCGTCCGCGGTCCACGAATCCGAGGTCGCCGTCGCGGCCGCCGCTGAACGTATCGTCAGAGATATTGCGCGCCACCAGGCCGAAATCCTTGCCGGCAAGGATGGAATCGCGGTACGCGGAAAGTTCCTTCATCGCCGCAGCGGAATCCTCAGGAGAAGCGTTCGGTGCAAGGCGTTTCATGATATGGCTCACGTGGATCGGTCCCTGGTTCGGGAGGATGTCCGTGATGGTGATGATGTGGTAGCCGAATTGTGTGCGGACCGGTACCTGACTGACCTCCCCTTTCTTCAGGGAGTAGACCGCGTCCTCGAATTCCGGTACCATCATGCCGGCGCTGAAATAGTAGAGGTCCCCCTGATTGTACTGTGCGGAGGGATCGGTGGAATGACGGACAGCCAGCTGAGCGAACGGAACGCCGAGGCGCAGCGAATCGATCAGTGCCATAGCTTTATTGAAATATTCGAGCGTATCGGCCGGGTTCTGCGAATTGCTGCCGATGAGGATGTGGCTGGCGCGGATCTCCTGCCGTTTACGGTTATAGAGACGTTCCAATGCCGGTTTGGTGATCTCCTTTTCGAACATATAGGAGACCGCGAGGTTCTTACGATAGTCGTTCAGTTCACTCTGCAGTTCCTTGTCCTTATTATAGCCCAGCGCATACGCTTCTTTCACTTTCAGCCGGAATTTCACATACAGATCGAGGAATTTCTGACGGTCCTCCACCGAGGTCTTCTTTGCCGCATCCCAGCCGCCGTTATTCTTGGCGTAGACCTGTTCGAATTCTTCAATGGAGATCTTATCTCCGGCAATATCTGCAACGTATGAACCGCCGCAGCCAATGATTCCCGATACCAGGAGGAATGCAATCGTGGTCATCATCAACGTTTTGAAACGCATACGCAAAATACTCCTCATTGAATGGTGGAATGTTGTGTGGTACAAAGGAAAAATCGTTGTAAGTATATAAAAATACTGAAATTAGGGGAGACAAGCAATCACCGGAACGGCAGTACCCGGCAACCCGCAACATTGGACGAGGGCCGAAACAACAGTGTTCCGCAGTGGTTTTTCGCTCCCAACTTGTCTATTTTGGCGTATGGACAACATCGGAACCTTCCAATGCGCCTTCTGCGGTGAAATGAACGAACTGTTCGTCAAGCCGGAAGGAGGGGAACTCCAGGTGCTGACGGAGGATTGCACCGTCTGCTGCCGTCCGAACGTGCTGCACATCCGCCAAACGGGCGGAAGAATCACCATTCAATCAGAATTCGAAGGATGACCATGACCCCGCTTCAGTTCCAGGACTATGCCCGGATGCAGCTTGCCCCGACCGAACCGCTCTTTCTCCTTGTCCCGACCGATAGAACGGAGTGGAAACCGACGGAGGAATCGTTCACGGCCGGTCAGCTGATGTATCACATGGCGTATGCTCTTAAGTTCAATGCGGACGGTATCCGGAGGAATGAGTGGGCGCTGCCGTCACTGCGCCACGTGTTCATCACCAACCGCCGGACCCCGACCGCATCAGTGGAAGAATGCACAGCGCTCTACCGGGAGAACAGCGCATACTTCCTGGAAAGTTTCACTGCGATGAGCGAGCAGGAATTCATGACGGCGGAGCTGGACACGCTGCAGCTGGGACGTGCGCCGAAGTGGAAGATGGCATTCTTCGCGCTGGAACACCACCTGAATCACAAAGCGGAACTCTTCATGTATCTGAAGATGATGGGGGTGAAAGTGACGTCGAAAGAATTGTATGGGAATATGGGATGAAATTACAAATTACAGATTACAAATTACAGATTATCAAAATTATCAAGATTATCAGGATTATCAAGATGAAATGGGGGAGGGGTTACGCGGCTTTTTTGAGCGCCTGCTGAGCGAACCAGAATGAAACAAGAAGGAAGAGAAGGAAGCCGGCAGATTCTGCGAGGATGACCACACCGCTACCGATGCCGACCGTGAGATACCGCAGCACATCCGTATGCCAGGTGAGCGGATTGGCGTAGGAAAGATATTTCAGCCAGAGCGGAACGGCATCCAGCGGATAGAACATGCTGCTGACGAACATCAGCACGAAGTAGGCAACATTGATCACTGTGTTGAACGTATCGTTCCGGCGGATGCGGAAGGCGACAATGGAGAGGGCGAAGAACCAGCCGGCGATCCCCGCCATTACTCCCAGGATCGTCAGAGGCAGCAGGGTGATGTTCAGCGGAACGTTCAGCAGCCAGACTGCGGCGGTCAGTGTCAATGCCGTCTGTGCCAGCGCCATGATGCATTGAAAGAGCATCTTGCCGAGCAGCAGTTCGCCGCGCGTCATAGGATAGGTGAGGAACTCGTAGAAGATCCCGTTGTCCCGGTCCACGAAGAACCCGTACGACTGATTGATGGCGCTGCCGAAGCAGGACATCGACAGGACGCCCGCCAGGAAAAAATCATTGTATGCCACCGCAGCACCGTCCATCGTCACGCCCATCCCGACCGCCTTATTGAACCCGACGCCGAACATCAGCAGATAGAGGAGCGGCACCGCCATGTCGAAGAAGAGCCAGGTGAGGCTCGTCAGACGGATGAGGGCATCGCGGTACACCACGGCCATCACATTCCTCATCGTCCCTCCTGCGCGCGTTTGCGGTCGATGAGTTCCACGAACACATCCTCCAGCGAAGCAGTGGTGATCTCGAAATGTTTCAGCGCGCCTGTGGATTCAGCGAGGGAGAGGATGTTCAGCGCAGTGTGATGCTCGCGCACGGTCACGCTCACTTGGTTGTCCACGATGTCCAGCTTCACCGGAGCGAACTTCTGTACCAGTTCCTGCAGCTCCTTCCCGATCTCGTTGAACTTCAGCGTCAGATAGAACATCTGCAGTCCCATCTTCTTCACCTCGTCCATCGTCCCGCCTGCCACGATCCTTCCGTGATTGATGATGGCGATGGAATCGCAGAGTTCCTCTGCTTCTTCCAGCATGTGGGTGGTAAGGATGATCGTGCGTCCCGTCTGCGCCTCTTCGCGGATGGCATTCACGGTGGCCCGCTTGTTGAACGTATCCATGCCGGTCGTCGCTTCGTCCAGAATGACCACCGGCTTGTCCACCAGGAACATCTTCGCCACCTGCACCCGCCGTTTCAGTCCTCCGCTCAGATCGATCGGTTTCTGGTTGAGGACCTCCTGCAGACCGAACAATTCCACGACGCGTCCCATCTTCTTCTCCACCTGTGCGGCGGAAAGGCCATGAAAACGGCCGAATGTGAGGAAATTATGGCGCACCGTGAGGAATACTTCCACCGCATTCTCCTGCAGCACCACGCAGAGATTGTTCCGCACCTGGAGCGATCGTGTGACGACATCGAAACCGTTGATGAGCACCGTGCCGGAGGTGGGCGGGAGGAGCGTGGTGAGGACCTTGATGGTGGTCGATTTCCCGGCACCGTTCGGACCGAGCAGACCGAAGATGCGTCCCTGCTCCACAGTGAACGAGATGTCATCCACGGCCCGCAGCACACCGCCGTCCGGACGAGGGTACTCTTTAACGAGCTTCTGTACGGAGATGGCGGTCATCGTCTTTCGGTGCTTTCTGCGCTGAGCAGGTCGGTGAATTGTTTGATGATGTGCGCCGTGGCTCCCCAGACCGGTTCCTTCCAGACATCATAGAAGTACACCTGACGCATCATTCCTTTGAGTTCGCGCGTTTCCAGCCGGCGGAGCGACGGATCGAAGAATTTCTCGAACGGTACCAGCAGCACCTCGGCCACCTCGGCGGCGCTGGTGCGGAGCTCGCAGAGCGACGCGATGTAGCCGACCACCGGTGTCACGATGAAACCGCTCGGGATGTGGATGTCGTTCAGCGTCCCAAGCACGGTGATGCGGTCACGCGGGATGCCGGTCTCCTCATCCAGTTCGCGCAGCGCCGTGTCGGTATCGGACGCGTCGCCGTCATCCACCATACCGCCGGGGAAGGAGATCTGTCCCTTGTGATGCTCCACGTCGTCGGTCCGTTTCGTGAGCATCAGATGGAGCACCGCATCCTTCTCAACGAGCGTCACCATGACGCACGCCTTGCGGTTGCCGTTCACCGGCATCGGGACGGGCGTATGGGCGCGGAGTGCAGCAGCGATATCGTTGAGTGTCACCGTGGGCATCAGAACCTGCTCGAGTCGCGTCCGAACACGAACGCTTTCATCCAGTCGAACACGACCAGAACTTTATTCTTCCAGCTGACGAGTTTCGTCAGGTATGCGGAGCGCCAGAAGATCCAGGTGGAGAATCCGCGGCCTTTCACCTGCGGCAGGTCGGCCAGCGCGCGGTTGCTGCCGATGTACGCCAGCATGCCGCGGTGATGATAGATGAACGGTGCCGCCGTTCTTCCTTTGGCGACAGCGTTCAGGGAACGGGCAAGATAGTATCCTTCCTGCTGCGCCACCTGCGATGTTGCCGGGAGCACTTTCCCTTCGATGGTCGCACAGTCGCCGAGGGAATAGACATCCGTCTCTCCCTTCACGCGGAAGAACTCATCCGTCACGAGCCGCGAGCCGCGGTCCTTCTCGAACGGCAGCGAGCGGACGAACGGCGTCTGCGTGTTGCCGGTGGACCAGACCATCATCCCGTACGGAACGCGCGAACCGTCCTTCAGCAGGATCTCCTTCTCTTCCACGCGTGCGACCTGTGCGTGCAGGCGCACGGAGATCTTCTGCCGCTGGAAGATGCGGATGGTGTATTCGCTCAGTGCAGCGTCGAACGAGCTCAGCAGTACATCGCCCGCTTCGAACAGCGTGATGCTCACATCAGGCAGGACAGTCGCATAGGAATCAACGAGGTCCTCGGTCATGAAATCGTGCAGCTCTGCCGCGAACTCCACGCCGGTCGGTCCGCCGCCGACCACAACAAAATGGAGAAGCCGCCTCCGCTCCTCGAACGGGAGGTTCGGTGTGCTGGCGCGCTCGAAATTCTCGATGATGCGCTGACGGATGGCGCGGGCGTCGGACAGTTCCTTCAGGAAGAGTCCGTACTGTTCCACACCGGGGATGCCGAACGTATTGCTCACGGCACCGACGCCGATCACCAGCGTGTCATACGGCAGCGTGAACGTGCTGCCGTCCAATGCACCGGTGCAGGCGATGCTCCTGCTGACCGTATCGATGCCGGTGCAGTAGGACTGATAGTAGGTGATATTCTCTTTGGCACTGCGTATCGGTTCGATGATGGAGCGGAATTCGATCGTGCCGACGGTGGTGCTGGGAAGGAGCGGGGTGAAGATGAAATGATTGCGGGGACTCACCACGATTACGTCGTACAGGTCCGTGTCGATCCCTTTTAAAGTGCTGAAAGAAGCGAATCCGCTTCCCAGAATGATCAATTTTCGTTTAGGATTTTTCATGATGGTTTTGGGGTGAAACAGGATGATTCCCTCTTAAAATAAGTAAAATTTGCCTGAACGGACAGTCTCCGCCGGTGCCGATGCGCACATGTACTCTTAAACTTCTTTGTATATTACATGTCCAACGTGCAGCATTCACAACATTATCCAACCACTTGTACACAGGTGAACCATGAAACAGCGGACAACGTTCATATTCCTCCTTCTTTTCGCCGTTTCGGCGGTCACAGCCATTGCACAGCCGCGGCAGGGGGAACGGGGGAACCGGGAGGATACGCAGACGGAACGGATGAAGGAACAACTGGGACTCACCGACGATCAGGCAGCAAAAGTGAAAGCAATCCTGAAGAAGTCCCGCGAGGAGATGCAGGCGGAATTCGGGAAGAATGACGGGGACCGGGAAGCGCGCCGTGATGCGATGATGAAACGGACCGAGAAGAACGATGCCGAGATCGCAAAACTGCTGACGAAGGAACAGAAAGTGAAATATGAAGAGATGAAGAAGGAACGGAAGAAACAGATGGAAGAGCGGCGCCGAGATCGGGAGTGAACGTTATCATTGCGTAACATTCGATCCGTACATTGACAGTATCACAACGAATGAGAGAACGACATTCACTCATTCAATTACAATCAAGGGAGTCATCATGAAACAAACATACACAATCGTGTCGCTGTTCGTCATTGCAGCGCTCATGTTCACCGGATGCGAGAAGGCGACCGACGCAACGGAAGATCCCAGCGTGCTGATGGAAGATGCAGCGGAATCCATCTCTGCAGCGGTCGGCGATGAGAGCGGCGGTGCCGTAGAGAGCATGGCCGATGTGATGATCGCAGGCGGCGGCGGTTCGCTCGGTGCAGCAGTTCCGGTCATGGACGGTGCCGACCTGGTTACGGCCGGTCCTCCGGTCTATGATTCGGTCAGCGGCTGGTGGACGGTCTCTGTGAACCGTTCCCGTTCCAACAACCTCGTGGAACGCTCCATCACCCGCGAGTACAAATATCGTTTCCTCCGGAACGGCGTCGGACAGAAGCACTACATCACCAACGGGGATACCGCAACGATGCTGAAGAGCTGGATCGTCAGCGGCAGCGGATACTTCGCCGGACCGCGCGTGTCGCATGCGCTCACACAGCTGAAAGGTGCCTGGACCGCAACGGACATCAATAAGGATACCGTCACCATCACGCTGGACAGCACGTACGTCCGCGCCGGGACGGATACCATCACTACCCGTTTATCGAAGCGGACCCATACAAGCACGCTCACCATCACTGCGGTGAATGTGAAAGCGCCCCGGTATCGTCCGGCGTTCAGCACGGCATGGAGGAATAACTTCGCCAACGCCATCAGCGGTACCATCAGCGGGCGGTACGTTGCGGCCATCACCTTCCAGAACGGCGATCTCTATAAAGAGCGGAACGTGGACCGGGAGTTCACGCTCACCGTGGGGGGCGGTAACGGTTCCCTGACCATCGGGGGGAACAGCACGCGGTATTCCGTTGATATGATGAACGGACAGCGGAAATAAGGGAATGTACAGTAATTCCAAAAGGGCAAGCATTTGTGCTTGCCCTTTTTTATTTTGGGACATGAGAATATTCGTCCTGCTCTTCCTCGCCTTTTGTTCTGTCTCCGCACAGACACTGCCGCTGCC
>JAVBYA010000274.1 GCA_030824295.1 Bacteroidota bacterium | reverse complement strand
TCATGCTTTTTCTTATACCATTCATCCTTCACTTCGAGCAGTTTTTCCTTCTGGACGGCGGCGGCATCCCGCTCGGCATCCGCCAGGATCTTCTTTGCTTGTTCTTCCGCTGACGTGATCTTGTTCTTCCCGATACGATGATTGATATACCAGCCGGCCACGAATGCAGCGGCGGTCATAAAAGCACTGAAAATAATGAATGGCATGTCCATGATCGCTCCGTTTAAAAATAAAAATCCGCACAACAACGTCAGACAAGTGTAGAAAGAACCCTCTTTCTTAACACGGTGGGCGCCGCCAAATCGTTTCTTACTTCCACTGTATGCTATTCCGCACGAGGCGGACAACCCGAAGGCTTTCGCACGACCGGACCGGGGTCCGATTGAGGCCTGTAATATTACGCTTGTGAGCTGGGCTCCCTATAAATAAAACTATAGGTTCTTTATTTATATTGTCTGCAGCTGACAGTGCGGATATGCACTCTTTCCTATTGCTCCTTCTTCCGTTACGATTCGTTGCTGTTGATGCTCGTATCAAGATAATTCGTGATCTTGGAAAGTTCATATTCCAAAGACGATGCGAGCTGTGCCCCTTTTTCCTTCTCTTTATAAAGATCTTCCGTGATGTTCAAGGCAGCAAGGACAGAGATGGTCAGCGGAGGCTGTTCCGGGATCTTATCATGGACGCTCGTGATCATCGCATCCACATGCGTCGCCACTTTTTTGGTGAACTCCTCGCTTTCACCGCGAAGGGGATATTCGGAACCGAAGATCTTAACGCGTACGCTTTTTCTGTCCATTGGTCGTAAAGTAAGAAGTGAGATCCTGTCAGCTGGATTATTGTCCTAAATACTGGTCTAGCTTTGCGATCATCGTCCGTATCCGCTGCTGCAGCAGTCGCTTTTCATCCGGATCCATCGAAACACCGGAACCGTTGGAGTGCTCTGCAGCTTTCAACAGATCGGCCTGCACTTGCTGATTGCTGCTCTTCAAATGCGAGACTTCCTCTTCGAGCTCTGCAATACGCTGTGCTAATCTCTTCCGCTCTTCCCGCAGCGTGGAGATGACCAACGACGCTTCCCGCGCTTTGTCCCATAAGGCTGAGAGAGCATTCTCGACGCCGTTAACGGCATCCGACGATGATTGATCTATGTTTTGGTCTACCATTTAGAGGCTTCGTAATGTTGCGTCGAAAGTTTTCGTGACGGATGCTACTACCGCAGTGACTGTTGCGTCGATCTCCGCATCGGTCAACGTCTTCTCCGATGAGTTGAGCGTCAGTGTGAATGCGATGCTTTTCTTCCCTTCTCCCAATGCTTTGCCCTGGAAAAGGTCGAAGAGGGTGACGGATGTTATGTTCGCTCCGCCGGTTTTTCGGACCACATCTTCGATCGCAGCGACCGGAACTTCCGAACCAACGATAAACGCAATATCACGGACAACTTTGGGGAAACGGGAATATTCCTTGTATCGTTTGATCCTCTCCGCTGCGATCACCGCATCCATATCCACTTCTGCGTAGAATACATCCTGATCGATCTTGTACCGCTTCAGCAGGTTCTGCGTTGTCCGCCCAATGAAACCAACATAAGTGCCATTGATTTCAATGCCTATCGTCATTTCAGTTAAAGAACTTGGTGCATTGTAATAAATTAAATTGCTATTGTCAAGACCGATACCCCTGAGCAAGGAAGTGATAAGCCCTTTTATATCGAAAATATCCACTTTCCGCAGTTTTTCATGCCAGCTTATGCTATGTGCATCTCCCGAAAGACAGATACCGAGCATCGTCCGTTCGCCGATTCCTGTCACCAATTCCTTCGCACCGCTTCCCTGAAGAGAGGTGAACGTCGTGCCGATCTCATACACGTGGACGCGGTCAGCGCTGTGATTGAAATTGTGTGCCACAGATTGCAGCATGGTGGAAAGCATGGTCGGACGAAGCACTTCCAACTCTGTGCTTAAAGGATTCCGGACAGAAACAACATCTTGCGAGAATAAATGGGCTGAGCCGCTGTCGATGAGACTGTTGGTGATGATCTCCGTCAGACCATTCGATTCGAGCCAGCGGCGGAGATCGATCACACGCTGTTCCCCGATATCAGGTTTGGCGAACATCACTTCACTGGAGGTCTTGTTCGCTATGTTGTCATATCCGAACAAACGTGCAACCTCTTCGATGAGATCGATCTCCTGTTCTATATCAGGGCGGAATGTCGGCACGGTACATTCATAAACATCAGGAGAGGATGTGCTCTTGACCGCGATCCCGATGGAAGAAAGAAAATCCCGGATCGCTTCTGACGATATTCCTGTGCCGAGTATCGCGTTCGTTCTGCTGACGCGGAGCTCGATCCTCCGCCCTTCGATCGGTGAAGGGTACTCATCAATGATGCCGGAGGCAATGCTGCCGCCGGTGAGTTCTGCGAGTAATTGTGCTGCTCTGTCCGATGCGGTCCGGGTGATGTTCGGATCGATGCCGCGTTCAAAGCGGTACGATGCGTCGGTACTGATGCCGAGCCGTTTGGCCGTCTTCCGGACACTCGTCGGAAGGAAATATGCGGATTCCAACAGTACTGTTCTTGTTGCAGCGGAGATCTCCGAGTTCGCTCCCCCCATCACGCCGCCGATGGCGACTGCACGTTCAGCATCGCAGATCATCAGTTCCTCACCGGACAACGTATGTTTCTTCCCGTCCAATGTTACGAACGATTCACCGGCGGCGGCGCTGCGCACGACGATGCGCTGTCCGGAGAGCTTTTCCATGTCGAATGCATGGAGCGGCTGCCCGAATTCGAGCATCACGTAATTGGTCACATCGACGACATTGTTGATCGGACGAAGACCGGCAGCGGTCAGATGCTGTTTCAGCCATTCCGGGGATTCTTTTACAACGACATTCCTGATCACACGGGCGGTGTAGCGGGGACAATCCATGCTATTTTGAACCTGTACCGATGTGAGACTCTGAACTGAAACCGAAGGATCCTCTTTCATGATAACTGAGGGCACGTTCAGAGGAACACCATACGCTGCAGCAAGGTCACGCGCAATACCGATGTGACTCAGACAATCCGGACGGTTCGGGGTGATGCCGATCTCCATCGAACAATCATCCAATCCAAGGAACTCCGTAAGCGGCGTACCCGCCACTGCTGAGGGATCCAGCACGACAATGCCTGATCCGTCATCACTGATCCCCAATTCCTTGCCGGAACAAAGCATACCTTTTGACTCAACACCTCGGATGGTCGCATTGGACAGCACGAACGGTTTCCCTTCCGGATCATGCTGATCATGAGGGACTGTCGTACCGGCAACACCAAGGATCACTTTTTGACCTGCCGATACATTTGGAGCACCGCACACGATCTGCAGCGGCTCCATTCCGATACCCGGGAGGACCTTGCATACCTTGAGCCGGTCGGCATTGGGATGTTTCTCCACGGTCAGCACTTCTGCTACACGGAAGCCATCGAGACCCTTCCCCTGCTGTTCAACACTCTCCACTTCGAGCCCGAGCCGAGTCAATGTAGACGCGAGATCATCCATGCTCGCATTCAGTTCAACATATTGCCGTAACCACTTATAACTTATACGCATACTGGATTCATTAAAACTGGTTTAGAAAACGCATATCATTCTCAAAAAAGATCCTTATGTCATCCACGCCGTACCGGAGGAGTGAGATCCGGTCGACACCCATACCGAATGCATACCCTGAGACCTGTTCCGGGTCATGGCCGCAGTTCCGTAGGACGTTCGGATGCACCATACCGGCACCAAGCACCTCAAGCCATCCGGAATGTTTGCAGATACGGCATCCTTTTCCGGAGCAAAGGAAACAGGTGATATCCATCTCCAGACTGGGTTCCGTAAAGGGGAAATAGCTTGGACGGAACCGGTATTGGATATCGCTGCCGTAGAAATTCTTGGCAAACGTGACCAGGGTGCCTTTCAGATCGGCGAAGGTAACATTCTTATCCACATACAGACCGTCAACCTGATGGAAGAAATAGTTGCTCCGGGCACTGACCGCTTCGTTGCGATAGACACGTCCCGGCATGATGACCCGTAACGGCAGAGGACGGTCCTTCATCACCCGAACCTGAACGGGAGTCGTGTGTGTGCGCAGCACCAGATCATCCTTAACAAAGAACGTATCCTGCATGTCGCGGGCCGGATGATGCTTGGCAAAGTTCAATGCTTCAAAATTGTGGTAATCATCCTCAACTTCAGGACCGTATACGATACCGAACCCCATCGAAGTGAAGATACTCTTCATCTCATCCATCGTCCTGGTGATGGGGTGACGGGTCCCCTTCTCCCGTATGCGTCCGGGCAGCGTGATATCGATCGCTTCCACTAATCCGGAAGTGCGGGACGATATGTTGGCCTTCTTCTCTTCGAACCGCGCTTCGGCATCCTGCTTCAGTGCGTTGATGAGCTGACCGATCTTCGGCTTCTCTTCTTTGGGAACGGATTTCAGTTGGTCATAAAGCGCTGCGATCTTGCCGCTTCTGGAAAGGAAGGCGATGCGGAATCGTTCGAGGTCGTCCGCGGACGCAATGGCCGGCAGCTGGGCCTCTATCGCATTCCGCAGTTCAGAGATGGATTGTTCTACCATACCGGTTGGGTTCCGATTAAATAAAAAACTCCCCACCGCTGTCGTGACATGAGCAGCGATGGGAAGTTTTTGGTTTACGCTTTGACAAAATTTACGATCTCGGCAAAGGCTTCGGGGTTATGAACGGCAAGTTCCGCCAACACCTTACGATTGATGTTGACATCTTTCTTGTTCAGTCCCGCGATCAGCTTCGAATAGGTGATACCGTGCATGCGGGCAGCGGCGTTGATACGCGCGATCCACAGCTGTCGGTATGTCCGTTTTTTAGCTTTGCGGTCACGATACGCGTACTGCATCCCTTTGTCCAAGTGATGCTTCGCGATGGTGATCAGTTTGCTTCTCGCACCCCAGTAACCTCTCGCTTGCGCTAAGATGCGCTTGCGACGGCGATGGGAGGCAACCTTATTTTGCGAACGAGGCATGGCTGCTCTTCTCCTTATGATGATGATGATGGTACGGTGGATTAGGTGTTACAACAACAACATCTTGATCTTCTTCTCATCAGCTTTCGAGACCAGACCCGGTTTCCGCAGACGGCGTTTCCGCTTGGTCGACTTGCTGGTAAGGATATGACTGCGGTTCATCTTACGGCGCTTGATCTTTCCTGACCCCGTAGTAGAGAACGTCTTCCGCGCACCGCTGTGTGATTTCATTTTCGGCATAGTGGTAACCTTAAATTATGATTGTTCTTTTGCTTTTTCTTGCTCTTGTTTTATTTTTTCAACGCGGGCTTTCGCCGTTTTATCAGGAGTAAAGATCATGATCATATACCGGCCTTCCATCTTTGCCGGCTGGTCCACCTTGGAATACATGGCCAGCTTCTCCGTGAAACGGTTCAGCAGTTCGAATCCCTGTTCTTTGTACGTCACTTCCCTGCCTTTGAAGATGACCGTCGCCTTCACTTTGTCCCCTTCTTCCAGGAAGTTGATGGCGTGCTTCACCTTGAAGTCGAAGTCATGTGTATCCGTGTTCGGATGGAAGCGGATCTCCTTCAACTGGGAAACATGCTGATGTTTCTTCTGCAGTTTCTCCTTCTTCTGCATCTCGTACTTGAACTTGCCGAAATCCATGATCTTGCAGACCGGGGGATTGGCATTGGGCACCACTTCAATGAGGTCCTTACCGCGCTGGACTGCGATCGCCAGCGCTTCACGGGGAGGCATGACGCCGACTTGTCCTCCGCCGTCCTCGATCACACGGATCATATCACCGCGGATCTCTTCGTTGATACGGGGTCGTTTCTCTTTAATACGCTTGTCTCCTGATGTTGATTGAATATACTAATTTTCGTTCACTAATTTCTGTACAACCTCCGCCACTGCCATCACCCCCAGATCCCCTTTTTTATGCTGCCGGACCGAGACAGAATCCGCCGCCTTCTCCTTCTCTCCGACCACCAGCATGAACGGGACCTTCTTCATTTCGTGTTCACGGATCTTATAGCCGATCTTCTCGTTGCGTGTATCGATCTCTGCGCGAAGTCCGGCATCGGTCAGCCGGTCTGCAACCTGACGGGCATACTCATGGTATGCATCGGTGATGGGAAGGACCACCGCCTGCACCGGTGCAAGCCACAGAGGGAAGTCCCCGGCATAATGCTCGATCAGAATGGACATGAAACGCTCCATGGAACCGAACGGTGCACGATGAATGATCACCGGCCGGTGCTTCTGACCGTCACTGCCGATATACTCCAACCCGAACCGTTCCGGCATCACATAATCGACCTGCACGGTCCCCAATTGCCACTGTCTGCCGAGCGCATCCTTCACGATAAAATCAAATTTAGGTCCGTAGAATGCCGCTTCTCCGAGTCCAATGAAATAATCGAGCTTCATCGACTGCGCAACTTCCGTGATCTCCCGTTCCGCCTGATCCCACATATCGGAAGCGCCGGCATACTTATCGGGATTCTTCGGATCGCGGAATGACAAGCGGGTCTTCACCGGCATACCAAATGTGGTGAAGACCAACTGCGTCAATTCAATGGCATTAACCAGTTCATCTTTCAACTGCTCGTGAGTGCAATAGATATGTGCATCATCCTGTGTGAAACCGCGCACACGGGTCAATCCGGTCAATTCACCAGATTGCTCGTAACGATACACTGTTCCGAACTCCGCCAAGCGCACCGGCAGATCGCGGTATGAGCGCGGTTTGCTGGAATAGATCTGGTGGTGATGCGGACAGTTCATCGGCTTCAGCACATACTCTTCTTCTTCCACTTTCATCGGCGGGAACTGGGATTCCGCATAATAAGGATAGTGACCGCTGGTCCTGTACAGATCCAGGTTGCCGATATGCGGTGTGATCACTTCCGTGTATCCGCGCTTCACCAGTTCGCGCTTGATGAACTCTTCCAATTTCCGTCGGACAATGGTCCCTTTGGGGAGCCAGATCGGCAGACCGCTTCCCACCTTCGGGCTGATCATGAACAACTCGAGTTCCACACCGAGTTTACGGTGGTCGCGGCGTTTCGCCTCTTCAAGGCGGAACAGATGATCGTCCAACTCCTGTTTTGTCGGGAACGTGATGCCGTAGATGCGCTGCAGCATCTTGTTCTTCTCGCTGCCGCGCCAGTACGCCCCGGCAATGCTGAGCAGTTTCACGAACTTGATCCGTCCAGTGGAAGGAATGTGCGGACCGTAGCAAAGGTCCGTGAAATTCCCTTGATGGTACATACTGATCTGCTGTCCTTTGAAATCGTTCAGCAGTTCCAATTTGTACGGATCACCCTTCTTTGTGAAGTACTCGACCGCTTCCTCCCAAACAACTTCGCGTCGTTCGAACGGTACATCACGTTTGGAAAGTTCCGACATCTTCTCTTCCAGCTTCTTCAGATCCTCAGCTGTTAGAGAATGGTCGCCCATATCGATATCGTAATAGAATCCATTCTCGATCGGCGGACCGATCCCGAACTTCGTTCCAGGGAAGACCGCTTCAATGGCCTCAGCCATGAGATGCGCTGAACTATGCCAATATGTGGACTTCCCTTCTTCGGTATCCCATGTGAGGATGCGGATCGCAGCATCGGCTGTGATGGCTCTGCTGAGATCCCATACAGCATCATTGACAGAGATCGCCAGTGCTTTACGTGCCAGCGAATTGCTGATGCTTTCTGTGATTTGAATACCTGTGACACCGGAAGGGAATTCCTTCACTGCGCCATCGGGGAATGTAATTTTTATGGTTGCCATCGTACGCTATAAAAAAAAATCGGAGAACACTGCAATCTCCGATTTCAACGATCATTGATTTTGCACACAAAGGTATGCAAAAATGGCGTAAAATGCAACGAAACCGGTGTGGATTATCAAAAAACTCGGGGTCAGCGGGGCATGAAAACCATGGAGGCCGGAATAGCAGAAGTGGACGCTAGAGGATTCGAACCTCTGACCTCTTCCGTGTCAGGGAAGCGCTCTAAACCAACTGAGCTAAGCGTCCGGAAAGCAAACGCCTTGCAGTTGCAAGGCGTTATAAATATAGTGACTTTCAGTCCGTAAATCAACGGTTATTTCATTAAAACCATCTTTCGCGATTGGGTATACAGCCGCTCGCCTGCTGATTGGACATGAAGCCGATAGAAGTAAACTCCGGTAGAGGTCTGCATCCCGGCATCGTTTCGGCCGTCCCACTCAATGTTCTGCACGCCGATGGATTGGAACCCATCCACCAGTGTCCGTACCTTCTGACCAAGGACGTTGTAGATGGCAAGTGTCACTTCTCCGCTGTGTCCAACGGCATACCGGATGGTCGTTTGCGGATTGAATGGGTTCGGATAGTTCTGTTCGAGCGCGAATTCCACTGGCACAATAGGAATACCGCCGGTATTCTGTTCTGCATACGCAGCGGTGCCCACGACCAGCCGGAAGGACCTCGACTGCTCCGCCCGTTTCATTTCGAATGAATACGTATTCCCTTTCGAGAGCTGAACCACACGTTCGGTGGAATAATCGACCAAATAGAGTGAGAATGACTCAGGGATGTCCCCCACTGACGAGAGATCGAGTGTGACCTTCGCACCTTTTGCCGCAGAAGTAACAGTGAAATCCCAGCGTTCACCCTCGGCAGGTATCGGTCGGATATCGAAAGCGTATGACCCCGGATTCTTCTTCCACTCTCTCCTTCTGAACTCCACCATGAGATAGTCCGTCGGTGACGGCGGCGGTTCAGAAGCATCGAGCTTATCCCATTCAGAGGAGGCGGCCGAAGCAACACCGGCGATATTGCTCAGGTCCATCGCCTTTCCGCTGACGGCTCGGATGTGCACGTTCCATTCATTCCTGGCGAATGCTGCCGCTTTCGCAAATTTCCTTTTCCCGCTGACCGTATCATATGCCGACGGACTGAAGTGGATGGACATGCTGTCTGTTGCTGAAGTGTTCTTAACGAAGAATCCGCTGAACGGTTCAAGGACATCCGTTGAGTCGACATACCACGTCTTGCCGTCGAACTTCCAGACGGTGTTCTCAATGGATGAATCGCGTTTCGTTTCAGCCCAATTGATAGGATACGGGAAAGGATTTCCGATCATGGAATAGCCCGGTCCTACCTTCACTGTATAGACATCCGTTGTCGGGAAGATCGTAGCACTGCCGAAATTAATGTTCTTGGAACCTTTCGTGATCAGCCAATACGCCTCTCCGCGGCGGAAGCTGAGGAAATCAAGACTCGGGAATTCAGCGTAGGACCGAGTGACCGGATTCCACCGTCCGAACAGACGCCATGACAACGGACCAGGTTCTCCAAGGTCTTTGAGCACCGTACGAATGTCAAAATTGTTCAGATCGAACGGGATGCTGACAAGGCGATATTCCTCGCTTGGTGTTGCGCTCGGCATCTTGGCTTTATAGTTCTGGGAGATGCTGAACAGATTCATCGCGAATGTGATGTTATCCATGGCCATCACATGATCATCACGCAAGGTCTTGTTCCTCCAGAGGTCTGCATCACCCAGGACGATGATACTGCCGTCACCCACCGTACGTACGCCGGCGATATTCGGCTGGGTCTGGAACTGGACATCAGGACGGAAAGCGAACCGTGACGCCTTCACCAGCCAGAACGCTTTCCCCGTTACCGTCACACTCGACGAACCGAAGAATGCCAGAGAATCGATCCCCAGCAGGAACGGGTGGTGTTTATTATTGTCCATGACGTAGAAACTGGTCGCAACGATATCATCGGGATGTGTTCCATAGCGCTGGACGGAATCGCTGATGTTATCCACGTTCAGTGTGATATCCAACTCCTCGCTCCATGATGTATCGACAAGGATCGTATTAATGAGGGAGTTGTCGTATCCCTCCTTCTTTGAATTTCCAAGCATGACCACCTGGCCGCCCGCTTTCACATAATTGGAAAGAGTGATCTGTTCCGTACGGGTGAGCGCTTTGTTCGGCGCGATCATCAGCAGTCCATCATATCCTGACGGTTCGAAGACTTCGGCAGTGAGATCCACAGAGAATCCGCTGTGACGCAATGCGTCAAACAGCTGAGTGTATCCTTTCACAGAATCCATGATGACATTGAGCGTGTCGTGCATCGTATCGACAAGCAAACGTTTCCTTACCGGAGCAGTGGCCACGGACGTGCCATTGACCGCAAAATATGCCAATGGTACATGAGGATCGTTCGTGATGAATTCCATCTTCCTTTGATGGGAACCAATGCCATGCGGTGTGAACCGGAATTCGACCTGCATTTCACCGTTCACCGGGACGGCGATGCTCTGAAGAACAGGAACGAAGTGATCGCTGTCGGTCACTGCCGTTGAATAATCCATTTGGAGCGGTATGTAGCCGGAATTCCTTACACGGGCAGACAATGTTCTGGATTGTCCGACACTGGTGGCCGTGAACACCGTTGAAGAATCGATGAATATCAGTTTCGGATATCCCAGAGCCGTCACGATCGTCGTATCGAGAACGCTCAACACGCCGTCAGTGATCCTGACGATGAACGTGTCTTTGCCAAGATGTTCCGGGAGAGCGGTCCATACAATTGAACTATCGCCGATCAATGAAGTATTGGTCGGTGATTTCAGCAATGCAATGGTGACCTTATCACTGTCCGGATCGGCATATCGGATGATCCCTTTCGCCGTGCTGTCAATATAGATCGTTGTATCATTGAAGACAGAGGTGAAGAATGGCGGTCTATTCACGTGCAGCACGGTCACAATGGCTGTATCCTGAACAATGATCCTGCCGTCATCGAGTCCAACAACAAGGGCATGGACTCCAGACTGATTGAACAGAGGACGCCAGGAAAGAATGCTGTCGTTGCGGATGACAGCACTATCCGTTTTTGAAAGCACCGTCAAGCGTAGCGTATCGCCATCGACATCGCCGAATCTGTATGTGAACTCCAGCAGTTCCCCTTCGTTGATGGTCGTATCATTCAATGTCATCGTGAAGAAGGGATAATGATTCACTTTCTCTACTGAGATCGTCACTGTATCGCGGACCAGATCTGTTCCGTCGAATACTGTTACAAAGAACGGATGTGCACCGCGCTGGAGCATCGTCGGAGTCCACTGGAGCTTCCCTTGCGTATTGATGGTCATCCCGGCCGGCGAAGAGATCAGACCGAACTGGAGTGCATCTCCGTCCGAATCGGACGCGGTGTATGTGAACTGATACAGCGTATCTTCAACGATGACGGTATCGGGCATCGTTACAGCGAACAGAGGCTTCCGATTGACGTTCACGACGCTGATGATGGTCGTATCGAACGAAGAGAGAACCGAATCGAATGTACGAACCACTACCGGATATTGACCCGATTGCTGATAGGTGGGCGTCCATTTCAACGAGCCGAGTGAATCGACCGAAAGTCCAGCGGGCCCGGTAACCAGCGAGAACCGAACAGAATCATTGTCAGGATCGGCGGCTTTATACTGGAACTGATATAGTTTCATCTCCGGAATGAACGGATCGGCTGGAACAGCAGTGAACACCGGAGGACGATTTGCTTTGCGCACTGTGACGGACGCAGAATCCATAATGAATCCCCCATTCCCGTCACTCAACCGCACTTTCACGTTCCACACGATGGTATCTGCGATCGTCGGCGTCCAAGCGAAGAGTCCGCTCACCGAATCGAGTGCCGCTCCCGGTATCACTGTCTGCAATGTGAACCTGACCGTATCCCCGTCCGGATCGCCGGCCTGGTAATTGAACGAGAACGGTGCATTCATTTGGATCGATGTATCCGGCATCGAAACTGTGAAATGCGGCGGACGATTCACGTTGGTGACCGTCAGGTTCACTTTCACCGAATCCTTTGCCAGTTTTGTGTCAGCGGCATAGATCGTGACGGGATAGACACCAGCGTCCGCAAATGTCGGTTCATACACGAGCACACCGGTCTTGGAATTCATGGACATTCCCGGCGGTGCGTTCTTCAATGAGTAGGTCACCGTGTCGTTCACATCGGCATCCGTTGCGATGAATGTGAACTGAAGCAGCTGCATCTCTGCAATGCTTGTATCATTCATGAATTGCGTGAACACCGGTGCGATGTTCGGGATCAATGAGAAATGCGCGCGAATCGTATGATGCTTTGTCACATTGGAGAAGGTATATGCAGTCACAATGCCGATGTTCACTGAATCGACCACAACGCTGTCCACTGCATACCCTACATTGGCCGATATTGCGAACGCAACTGAATCGCCATGGAACACTTTTACGGTGTCCTTCGGAACGATCGTTCCGTTCGGTTCAGCGGATGCCAAGATGCTGTACTGTTTTTTGGCGAACTGCGCAGAATAGGAGCGAGAACCGCTGACGAAAAGAGTCAGAGAGTCCACTGTGGTGACCGTATCTCCTGTCCAGCCTGTGAATGCATACCCAATAGCAGGAATGGCTTTGAGCGTCACCGTTGTGCCATAAGAATATGAAGAGGAATCTGGGTCACGAACGACCGTTCCATTCACCGCAAACGAAGCTATCGTATATTTCTTCGGACTGAAATATGCCTTTATGTTGCCCGGCCCCGTTACCGAAGAGAAAGTATAGAATGTGTCAATCGGAACGGAGATCCCGTTCACCACGATACTATCGGTCTGATAATGAGGTGATGGGTGGATGCTGTACGTCACCGATGAACCATGGAGGACCAATGTTGTATCGGTCGGCGAGATCGTTCCATTGCCGAATGCTGCTGCGACCAGCGGATATTTCTTGAGACTGAAATATGCCGCTATGGAATGTGCTGTATCCACATTGTTGAACGTATATGGTGTGATGATACCAACGCTGATGCCGTCCACAACAATGCTGTCGATCGCATATCCGGAATCCGGCGTGATCGTAAAGGTTTGATCCGTCCCCTGAATGACAGAGAATGACCCGAACGGAGAGATACTTCCGCCGGGAGATGCCGATGCGGTAAGGAAATGTGTAATCGAGGAAACATAAGCGGTAATGGAATGTCCGGCAGTGATATTCGTGAACGTAAAGACCGAATCCGTTCCAACGAACATACCGTCCACGATCACACTGTCAATACGATCATTAACAGACGTGGATACCGTGAACTTGAGTGAATCACCGTATTCTACGACCGTAGTACCGGAAGGAGTTATCGTTCCCGGACCAATGACCGATGCAGTGATCAGGAACGTATCTTTTACAAAATTCGCGTTGAATGAACGTGGAGAGAGCATCGAAACGGTCATCGGGTTGACGTTGGATATACTATCCCCCGTCCAGCCGTCAAAATGATATCCGATATCGGGAGTGGCCGTCAATGTGACATTCGCTGCATACGGATAATGGGTGGAATCCAGCGGTGTCCTCGTAATGGTCCCGTTAACCGCGTTCGTTGTCAGCGGATAATAATCCAATCCAAAATATGTCCAGAGTGTGCGGTTCCCTGCAACGTTCGTGAATGTGAACGATGAGATCGGTCCCAGGTTCACATTGTTATCCACAACAACACTGTCGATATGATATCCGGCGCTCGGTGTAATGAGGTAGTGCAGGGAATCGCCGTACGGCACCATTGAAATGCCGGAAGGCGACGTTGCACCATTGCCGAACACTGTCGATGTCACAGTGAATTGCTGAATCGAGAAGAACGCATCGATCTGATGGTCCGCCGCTATGCCGGCGAACGTATAGGAAGATATTGAATCGACCTTGCTACCATCCACGACCACACTATCCAGCACCGAGCCCACATTAGGAGCGATACTGAATGACACTGTGTCGCCGAACTCGTAGACCAATGCACCGGAAGGTGTGATAGATCCGCCGGAGCCTGCTGACGCTGTGACCGTAAATGTATCGACGGCGAACGATGCATGGAGCGTGTAATCGGAATTGATGCCGTTGATCGTGTATGATCCCATCGGACCGTTCGAGATCCCATTGACAGAGATATCCGCAACATGATATCCCGGATCCGGAGTGAAGACGTACGTTACCGTATCACCGAATGTGTACTCAACAATTCCGGACGGCGAAATTGAACCATTGGGTCCCACGCTGCCGGAGACCGTGAATGTGTCGATCGCGAAGACCGCGTCCAGCGAATGGTCGGCCACAATGTCATCAAATGTATAGGAAGTAATGGCTCCCTGACTGATGCCATCCACCAAAACATCCATGATATGGTACCCGGGATCGGGGATGAAGGTATATATAAGACTGTCCGTATAGACGACCGGACGAGAAGTTGGAGGATTAATTGAACCACCGGTCGGCGAATTGATCGTCAAAAAGAACGAATCCGGTGCAAAGTATGTCATAATGGAATGATTCGCCGAAATATTCTGGAACGTATAGCTGGTAACAACACCAATATTTATGCTGTCTACGACGACACTGTCGATATGATGATGCGCGGCAGGTATGATGTCATAATGGACCGAATCGCCATGATTCACTGTGAACGTGAATGAAGGAGAATATGCCCCATCTCCGGAATACGACGGCGTTACTGTATATTGACGAATACTGAAATACGCCTCAATGGTATGGTCTGAAGCGATTCCATTGAAATCATATGTTGAAACCGGACCCACATTGATGCCATCGACGAGAACACTATCGATCTGATGCGCAGCATCAGTAAAGATCGAATAGGTACTGGAGTCGCCGTAGTTACGGATGATGTTGCCTAACGGGGATATCGATCCGGTACCGACCACTGATGACGAGATCGTGAATGTATCAATAGAGAATACCCCTTCGATCGTTTGGTGTGCCATAACACCATTGAAGGAGTATGTTCCTGCGGTGAATCCGATCGGACTGCCATTGATGAGGATATCAACGATATGATACCCGGGGTCCGGAGTGAGAGTGTACGTGACGGAATCACCATAAACGGTGAATGTCGTGTCAGCCGGGAAAACCGTACCATGCAGTGATGCAATGGCGATGACATTGAACGTATCCGGGTGGACAACAGCGTGAATTGTGTGCGCCGCTGTGATATTCGTGAACGTGTACGAGCTGAGGGCTCCGGCGGAAACACCATCTATGATGACATCAGAGATATGATGTCCGGTATTCGGAGTGATGTTCAATGCCAGATCATCACCATAGAACACCCACGAAGTATCGAACGGGACAATGATTCCGTTCCCTGAAATTGTCGCTACCACAGGAAGCTGGGTCAGGGAGAAGTATGCCTCAAGTGTCCTGTTCGCGGAGGTGTTCTTGAATTGATATGACGCCGCATTCCCTGCATAGATCCCATCGATAACAATGCTGTCGACCTTGTACCCAGGATCGGGATTAACTGTAAACGTGACCGAATCAGACACGGTCAGGAATTGTGCAGTGCCGGGCGTGATGGTCCCATTACCGTATGCAAACGGAGTGACTGAGTACAGTATAGGAGAGAAATACGCATCAACTGAATGGGGGCCGTTGATGTTGTAGAATGCATAGTCGGATTGAGCACCCAGATTGAGTGTACCATCCACGATCACGCTGTCGATCTGATATCCCGGGTCCGGTGTGATGGATAGATGCAGTGAATCATCATAGAAAACGTTGGTGGTCCCGGACGGACTGATCGTGCCGAAACCGACAACATTCGTCACGACTGCGTAGGAATCCTTACTGAAATATGCCGTAATGGAATGATCGGCTGTGATGTTCTCGAACGTATAAGAGACGAGTGAATCGACGGCAACACCATCCACCACAACACTGTCCGCATGATGATGCGGGTCGGGTGCGATCTGATACGTGAAGGTATCCCCTTCATTCACCGTCATCGAAAGTCCGGGGATGAATTGTCCGTTCCCTACCGTAGCTGCGGTCAGCTGATAAGTGATGGGTGAGAAATAAACGGTGATAGTATGGTCATTGGTGATACCGGCGAATGTATAGGAAAATGTCGAATCAGCCGACGCAATTCCGTCCACCACCAAGGAGTCGAATTGATATCCCGGATCCGGTGCGAATGAATACCGGACTGTGTCGCCATAGAGTGCACCGTTCGCACCGTTAGGCACGATCCCGCCATGCACAGCGGATGATGTGAGTATTAAAGCATCCGGTGAGAAGTATGCATCCACGCTCGTGGGAGCGATGATATTCAGGAATGTATGCGATGCCGGTGCTCCGATATTCATTGAACCGTCAACAAGTACGCTGTCGACATGATGGCCAATGGAAGACTGGAAGAGAACCTGCAGGGAATCTCCATATCCAATATATGTTGTTCCGGCAGGAACAACCGTACCGGCGCCGTACGCCAATACTGTAACGCTGACCGTATCACGTCCGAAGTAGGCCGTAACGGAATGAGAGTCCGTCACGCCGGCGAATGTGTACGTATTCACCGAATCCATCACCGTTACACCATCCACAATGAGACTGTCGAAATGATGATTCGCAGCCGGGAGGAACGACACTGTGACCGTGTCGCCGTGAGCGCTATTGAAGGATGTGGACGGCAAAATGCTGCCGTTCACCGCGGACGGATCGATCGAATAGAAATTGACTGACGCATACGCTGTTACCGTGTGTGAAGCGGTTATCCCGAGGAACGTATATCCGGTCAATGAGTCGTTCTGTGCAACACCATCCACTACCACAGAATCCATGTGGTATCCGGGAACGGGAGAATATGTCACCCGATAGGTATCCCCATAGAGTACTTGGATGCTGCCGTTCGGCACCGTTCCGGCGTTCACACCGCCCGCAGTGATAGTGAACTGGTCCGGACTGAAGTATGCCGTGATGGAATGGTGACCTGTAACATTCGTGAACGTGTATGAAGAAGCAGAATCCAGCACCGTCGTTCCATCCACCACAAGGGAATCGAAATGATGACCGATCGATGGGGAATAATTCAGTCTGAACGAATCGCCCAGCATCACTACCGTAGTGTCCTGGGGGTTGATCGTTCCTCCGACAGCCGATGCGATCACATTGAACTGGTTCGGATCCACTGTGAATACATTACTGAAAGCGGCGATCAATGTTACTGAATCCTCGACCAAGAGTGCATAGGAACCGGAATCGGAAATTGCAACACTGTACGGAGCCAACACACCGCCCGGGACGGACGGGACATGTCCCCCGCCCGTACTGAATGTTGAGCCGGGAACGGACATCAGAATCGTTCCCGCATAATCATCCTTGATATTTCCGAATCCATCGAAAGCGGTCACTTTGATATCGAAAGGAACGTTCTGTATCTGTGTTCCGATCTGATTGTTCGAGAGATCCGTGACCGAGAACGATGTCAACGCCCCCGGTGCAACACTGAATGGAGCACTGGTGCCCTGCTTGCCACTGATTGAATCGACCACGGTGATCGTTTGGGCACCGCTGCGGTGCAATGTGACACTTTGCGGACCATGCTGACCGGCCGTGAACGGTATGGACTGCAGTCCTCCGAACAGATCGATCGTCGAGTCGGAGGATGAGAACCAAACGGTACCGGTGTACCACGGCAGCACTGTCCCGACAGAATCGACCGCAGAGGTCCTGATCATGAATGGAGTTCCGACGCTCTGATTCGGGATCGGTCCCCCACCCTGCGCTTCGACGATGAAATGGTGAAGAGGATTGGGACTGAACGACGCATTGATAGCATGGTTCGCCGTCACACTAAAGAAGGTGTAGGATTGCGTCGAATCCTTCACGGTCACTCCATCCACCGTCAAGGAATCGAAATGGTACGCCGCAGCTGGAGTGAACAGATAGCGGATGGTATCACCCTGCTGAAGGATCGAGGTACCGGAAGGTGTAATGGAACCGTTCGTTGCCGATGCGTTGATAGAGAATTGATTGACACTGAAATACGCAGCGAGTGAACGGTTACCGGAGATCCCGGCAAAGGTGAAGCTGTTCGTCGAATCAGGATAATTGTTCCCATCCACCACGACCGAATCGAAATGCGTGTTCACGAGCGGTGCATAAGTGACGGATATCGTATCACCGTGAAGGACGCTGGACGTTCCAAGCGGCAGTACCGTTCCATTCACAACACTTGTCGCTACGGAATAGGAATTCAAGGAATGGTGAACGGTCAGGGAGTGCGCTCCTGTAACACCAGCGAAAGTGTACGAAGACGTTGAATCGAATAACGTCACACCATCCACCACCAGTGAATCAAAATGATGTCCAATCAATGGTGTGAAGTTAAAGCGAACGGTATCACCGTGATTATGATTGGTTGCACCGTTCGGTGTCACATTTCCATCGACCGCAGATGCATTCAGCACATATGAGTTGATGGAATTATGGACGGTCAGGGATTGTGGTGCCGTCACAGTCAAGAAAGTATAGCTGGTGACCGAATCCGGCACAGTCACGCCATTCACGATAAGCGAATCAAAATGATGCCCGGCCAGAGGTGCGAACGTATAGGTCTGCATACCATTATGGTCCACCAACGTTGTTCCGGACGGCATAACGCTGCCATTCACCGCAGAGGATGTTATCGAATGCTTGTCTACGGAGAAGTAAGCCGCAATGGTATGTGAGGAATCGACCGCGATGAACGTATAATTCG
>JAVBYA010000078.1 GCA_030824295.1 Bacteroidota bacterium | reverse complement strand
AGTTTCCTGTGCAATGTGCTATCGGTGAAATACAACTATTGCTGTTATTCCATTGCACATATTATTTGAACACTATAGCATAGCTATATTTTTTTGGCAGTACTTATCTCTTTATTCTCAGCAGATACAAAAAATAATACCCAATAAATGAAGAATATGCAACAAACCGCATCCGGTGTTTTTCACCGGCGTGCGGAGGACAGAGAGCGAAGATAGACGAGCGGACGGAATGCGGTGACCGCACTGACTGCCGCTTTGAAAACGATCTCGCCGAAGATGATGGACGCAACCTCCGCTGCGGAAAAAACGCCGGCGAAGGCGATCAGATTGAAGAGCAGACTGTCGAGCGGGATGCTGACGGCATTGCTCTTCAGTACGCGCATCCCCCATGTATTGTCGATGAAATGCTGGTAGATCTCCGTATCGGCGGTCTCTGCCAGAACGATGGCGATAAGAGATGCTGCCACGATGCGCCATTCCACTCCCCCCATTATCGTCACGATCAGGTTCAGCACGGCGGCCACGGCGATCATACCGTACACTTTCCGGCGGCCGAGCGTGCTGTGAACGCGGTCCCGGGCGGTGAAGGTGATACCGAAGATGAATGTGGCGACGGAGACCTGACCGAAGAATGGGAAGTGGATGAACCAGGTGGCGGTGTAATTGGCGGCCAGTGTGGCCGCGATATAGAGAAGGGCAAAGAGCATTGGAAATGAAAATCCCCGCTGGAGCGGGGGCTGATGGATGGAACAGCACCGGCATATTCATCAGCGGCCGGTGACATAGTTTCGTCGGGAAGACAGGATTCGAACCTGCGACGTCCTGCTCCCAAAGCAGGTGCTCTAGCCGGGCTGAGCTACTTCCCGAAAACTCCGATCCGTGATTGTGCTGGACAATACGGGGAGGTCGATACACCAATATAGAGAAAATATCCCGCTCCTCCAAAACGTGCCGGGAAAGGAACGGATTTTCAGGAAATACCCCGAATACGGCATACAGAGCGGATCCGGGAGATGGAGGAACCGGATGTGCGGGAATTCCGTGTCATTTCTGTTCCGGAAAGGTCCTGGCAACGGAGAACCAGAAGGTCGCCCCACCTTCCGGGGTCCCTTCCGCCCAGACCGAACCGCCGAACCGGAGTGCGATCCGTTTCACGGTGGAGAGTCCGATACCGATCCCTTCGAACTGGTCGTTGGCGTGCAGCCGCTGGAAGATGCCGAACAGTTTATCGGCATGCTCCTGGCTGAAGCCGACACCGTTGTCCTTCACGAAGAACAGGAAATGCGTCTCTGTTTCCTTCGCGCCGATCTCGATGACGGACTTTGCGGTCTTGGAGGAATACTTGAGCGCGTTGGAGATGAGATTGGACCAGACCTGCTGCATCAGCACCGCATCGCATGTGACGGAGGGGAGCGGATGCACGACGAACTCGATGCGCGACTGGTCCTGACCGTGCAGCAGGTCGCGGATGACGCCGGCAACGACCGGTCCGATGTTCACCACGGCCGTGTTCAACTCCTGCCGGCCCACGCGCGAAAGGGTGAGAAGTCCGTTGATGAGCAGGTCCATCTTCTTGGTGCTGGTGCGGATGACGGACATCAGCCGGTGCGCTTCCGCATCGAACATCTGCTCATACTGCTGCCCGAGGATGGCCGTGAAACTGTCGATGGCGCGGATCGGCGCCCGCAGATCGTGGGAGACGGAATAGCTGAACGATTCGAGTTCATCATACGCGGCCTGCAGCGCGGCGGTGCGGCGGCGGACCCTTTGTTCTAGCTCGTTATTGATAACAGCCAATTCCTCTTCCATCCTCTTCCGGACGGTGATGTTCCGGCCGACACCGACGATCCCTTCCACAGCGCCGGAATCGTTCCGGATCGGTGCGATCGACGTGTGGAAGAACTGACGTTCCTCCCCCGCCGCTGCCGACCATTCATACTCCACGGATTCACCGCGGAGTGCGCGGAGGTTTGCTTCGATATGGACCTGTGCCTGTTCCGGACCGAACAGGTCGGAGGCGGTCCTGCCGATGAAGTGTTCGGGAGTGAGACCGCTGCGTACCAGCCAACGGCCGAAGACCCCCACGTGACGCTGCTTCTTGTCGAGCGTGTAGACGATATCATCCATGGAAGTGACGAGCGTCCGCAGCATCGACTCGCTTGCTTTCAATGCCGCCTCGGTCGATTTCCGTTTGGCGACCTCTTTGGACAATGCTTCGTTCTTCTGTTTGAGTTTCAGCGTCTTCTTGGCCACCTCCTGCTCCAGCCGGATGCTGTACATCGACTGGAGGTTCTCGTTCTCCTTTGCCGCCGTCACATCCTCGATGACCACCTTGAAGTTCTCCACCTGCTCGCGGATGTTGACGGTGGGACTGATGCGGAAGAGGTAATACCGCTGTTCTTTGTTCTTGTTCTCGTAACGGACCTCGCAGGTGACGGTCTGATTGGTCGCATATAACGAGCGGAGCTGCTTCAGGAACTCGCCATGAGAAATGCGGGGGATGTACTGGAGCAGGAAGGTCCCTTTCAGGCGGTCGACCGGACGCTCGAACAGGTCCACGGCGAATCGGTTCACCTCCAGGATCTTCCCCTCACGCGAGAGGGTGATGTACCCGATGGGGGCATTGTCATACAGGTCATAGAACCGGTGGTAGAGCGTTTGCAGGTTCTGTTGGGACTGGATGAGTTCGTCCTGCTGGATCTCCAGCTCCACCTGATAGACCTCCAATTCATGGAGCAGAGCTTCCAGTTCGTTCTGGAGCTCCCTGCGTCCGTTGGTCCCATCCCGTTCCCGGAGCATCCGCTGCGCGAGGGTATGCAGACGCACCATGTCGCCGCGCGTGAACTTCTTCTTCACGCTTTGGATCGCTTCGGTGATCTTCCGTTTACTGATGCGGGGCGGTGCAGGCTTCTTCACGCCGGCAGCCTTCGATGTCCGTTTCATGATGCTCATCCGTTCAGGCCGTTCTCTTTTCGATCGGCTGGATGGAGGTGACCTTGAACTTATCACCGCGGTCATCCTTCAGCATGGTCGCTTCCACGCGGATGGAGATCTCCTTCCCTGATTTCCGGACAACGTTCCACACCGACGGCGGTTCTGTACCATCCTTCATGAACTGCTGGTACAGTTTGACCGCTTTCTTCCGGAACGATTCCGGCACGACCGTGGTGAACGGTTTGCCGATCAGTTCGCTGCGGCGGTAGCCGTAGATGCGCAGATAGGCATCGTTGAAATCAACGAACATCCCTTTCTCGTCCGTGATGCAGATGCCGTGGCGGGAGACCTTGAAGACGGAGCTGAGGAGTTTCTCGGTCACCGCCAGCTTCCCTTTGATCATCTCGGAGTGGGTCACATCCAGATAGTTGGTGATGATGGAAACGACCTTCTTGGCATCGTTGAACACCGGGAAGAAATTGATCCGGATGATGACCGAATCGTTGTTCTTCAGCTGGATGGTGAACTCGTTGCCGGCGGATTCCATGCCGTTCCGTGCTTCGGTCAGCTTTTCGCTGCAGACGCCGAGGACCGATGCGGGCAGGAAGGAGATGATGGAATCCCCCTCCTTCAATTTCTTGTAGAAGAAATTCCGGAACATCCGGACGGAGGAGCGGTTATAGGTGAGGATGCGGAAATCCGTATCGAGCAGCATGAGCCCTTCCGGATTGCTGTTGATGAGCGACGTGAGATGCATCGCCGAGCGTTTCAGCTCTTCGTCCTTACCCGAGATCAGGGAGTTCAGCTGTTTCAGTTCCACATAGGCGGACTGGAGCTCTTCGTTGGTGGACTGCAGCTCCTCGTTGCTGGTCTCCAGTTCCTCGTTGGAGGACTGAAGTTCTTCGTTCGTGGACTGCAGTTCCTCGTTCAGGGACTGGAGCTCCTCGTTGGAGGTCTCCAGCTCTTCCACATAGGTCTGCAGATGTTCGCGGGTCGCCTGGAGTTCCTTCTCCATCTCCTCCAGCCGCGGATCGAGATTGGCGGCGGTGGTCGGCAGGAAGTACTGTGTCTCCTCCTCGTCGTTGAAAAACTCGAAGATGATGATGAACAGCTCGCTGCTCTGCTGTGTATAGAGGAGCGGTTTGGCGATGATCTTCACATAGTACTTCCGCTCCATGAACTCAAAACCGCGGATCTTCCCTTTCACCGGCACCCGGTCCTTCACCGCCTTGGTCAGGATGGAATGAAGCTCCAGGTTCAGCTGTTTGTCGATCAGCTTCAGGATGCTCATGTTCACGATCCCCTCGCCCAGATTCAGCACGAGGCGGACATCGCCGTAGATCTCCTGGATCTCGAAGTTCTCGTTGATGATGACGAACGGATATTCATACGTCTTGAAGAGTGTCTCCTTCACCATATCCGTGACGGACATCTTCGCTTTATCGGTACCGGGAACGGGGTCGCTGGAGAAGACGCGCGACGGCTGGATATGCGACATGGAGAATGTGCGGGAGCGGTTGCTGGTGGTACGCTTGAAGATCTTCGATGTTCCGTCCACCGTCGAGAAGAGGTCGCCGTACTGGCCGACGGTCTCGGACTTGCCGAGGAAGAGGATCCCTTCGATGTTCAGAGCATAATGGAAGACCGACAGGATGTACTTCTGCAGATCGATGTTGAAATAGATGAGCAGGTTGCGGCAGCTGACCATGTCCAGCTTCAGGAACGGCGGATTCGCCGTCGCATCATGTTTGGAGAAGAGGATCATGGAGCGGATACTCTTGATGATCTCGTACTTCCCGTCCGGCAGTTTCGTGAAATAGGTCTTGATGAGTTTGGACGGCACATTCTCGACGGACGACGCCGGGAAGACACCGCGCCGGGCGGTCTCGAGCGCCTTCTCATCGATATCAGTGGCGAAGATCTGGATATGATGGTTGGCGACGCGTTCCTTCAGGATGTTCGACACGATGATCGCGATCGAATACGCCTCTTCACCCGTCGAACAGCCGCAGCTCCAGATGCGGATCGGCTCGTTCATCCCTTTTTTGGTGATGATGGATTCGAGGGTCTTCTCGAGCGAGGAGATCGCTTCGGTATCGCGGAAGAATTCCGTCACACCGATGAGCACCGTCTGGAACAGATGGTTCAGCTCGGTGGGATTCTCCTTGACGAACTTCACGTAATCCTCCAGCGACGACATCTTCAGCAGGGAGAGCCGTTTTTCAAGACGCCGCACGATGGTGGTCTGCTTGTATTTGGAGAAATCGGTCTGCGTCCGTTTGGAGAGTAGATTGAGGATATCCGTCATCGCATCCTTGGTGGGAAGGAGCGGTGTTTCGATGTGCTGCATATACGACGGATTGGTCAGATATTCCCTGATCTCCTCACCCATTTTTTCAGGCGCCAGTACAAGGTCGACCGCTTCCGTACGGATGGCGGAGACCGGCATACCGTCATATTTGGCCGTCTGCGGTTCCTGCACGATGGTCAGTCCACCGGCGCGTTTGATGGCGCGGATACCGTTCGCACCGTCGCTGCCGGTACCGGAAAGGATGATCCCGATGGTCTTATTCTTCAGTTCGAGTGCCAGTGATGTAAAGAAGGCATCGATGGAGGGTTTGGGGCCGATGACGTGAGCGGATTTGTTGAGGAGCAGTTTGTATTTTTTGATGACGAGTTCATGGTCCGGCGGCGTGATATAGACGACGTTCGGTTCGATCTTCATCCCGGATTCGATCTCTACGACCGTCCGTTTCGTGGAACGGCTCAGCAGCTGCACCAGCATACTCTTGTATGACGGACTAAGATGCTGGGTGATGATGATCGAAGCATCTTTGATGTTGACCGGAACATGCGACAGGAAATCCTGAAGCGCTTCCAATCCGCCGGCCGATGCGCCGACGCCGATCACCACTGGATGTTCAGTTTTCGAAGTACTGACCGCTCTGTTTTTTTTCATGAGTGCTGCCCTTATTCCATTCTTCCCGGTGCGTCCGTGATCAGGATGTTATGATCCCGCTTCTGCTGTGACCATACCGTTGCCGTGCATATATTTTAAGCGATAGTGTAAAAAATCTTTGCCGGCCAGTCAATTGGAAATATAGGGTGAAGAATTCGGACCGTTTCAAACAGGATGATTTTGTTCACTTTCATTGTATCAAGATTTCGGGCGATAAAGTTCAATTATTGAGTGCATCATTGTTGATTGCCTCAATTCATTAGCATTTCTAAATTCCGGCAAATCGTGCACTACGCTCTATTTACAAGGTTTTCTTACTGTAGGAAAAACCGGCAACGGTGCTATAAAGGTCAGCGGAACCGTTTCCATGCTGATTGGAGGCGGAGCAGCGGTCATTTCCGGGAGAGTGAACCACATTTCCCCTAAAATTTAGGTTGTTTTTTTTGTATTTTCTTGGGTCCTGAATTCACTATAGTATAGAATGACCCTACGATACCGACTCTCTTTCCATCATCGCATCTTCGTCCTGACCGGGCTTGCTGCCGTCGTATCCATGTCCGTTCTCTGGTTCATCATCCGTCCGCGCTATGAGCGCCAGGTCGTGGAGGAACGGACGACCGTGGTGCAGCAGCTGCAGCATTTCGCTGTCCGCTCCATCGATGAGCGGCTGGACCAGTGGATCACCATTGCGCAATACCTTTCCTGGAACCTGCAGACCCGCCCCAATGATGCCGGCGTATTGATACGCCAGCAGATCGCGTTCGATACGACCATCGTGCAGATCGTTGTTTCCTCCCCCGATCTGGCGGATGAGTTCACAGCGACCAGTTCCGCGCGGCCGGGATTCGTATTCATTCCGCAGGAAGGGATGTGGATGCCGTCGACCAAGGATTCCACGGTGAGTATCCTGTGGACGGGTGCCGAAGCAACGCAGCCGTATCTCTTTGGTGTCCGCCGGTCATTCGCTATCGGCAACAACCGGTTCCAGTTGACACTCTTTGCCGAGACGAAAAGTATGCTGCATCAGCTGCAGCAGCTTCCCATCGGCGGAACGTTCGCTGTTCAGGTCGGCAGCGCGGCCGGAACGGTCTTCAGCAATGCAGAATTCATTCTCTCGGGTGAGATGGAATCCCGGTCCAATGTGAACGTGATACGCGATGTATCGCTGAACGGAACGGAATGGAAAGTACTCTCCACCCGTTTCTCCTCCGTTCCGATGAGCATGCTCATCGCCATCCCGTCGGCGATCATCCTGCAGCCGGTGCAGGCGCTGCTGCTCTATTCCAGTGTGGTCGTGGTCAGCGTCACGCTGGCGCTCTTCGTGTTCGGGTGGTTCCTTTCCCGTCAGCTCACGCAGCCCGTCCGGCAATTGGTGCAGGATGTGGAACGGCTGAAGACACTCGACTTCACGCAGCCGGTCTCCGTGCCGCAGCTGCGCGAGATCGCCGCCGTTGCAGAGACGGTGGAATCGATGCGCACGGTGCTGGAACGGTACCAGCGCATCAATGTGGAGAAGATCATCGTTGAGGAATGGAAGAACAAGTTCTTCCTGTCGCACAGCGAGGACGGCATCAGCATCACGGACGGTAATGACGGATTCTCATTCATGAACGAACGGTTCCAGCAGGTGAAACTGATGCTGGAACAGCATGCACCGGCCGGTACGAAACAGGAACTGCTCGGCCATGCACTGATCGAACGGACCAAAGAGACATTCCGCGAGGATATCAGCGGACCGTACGCCATCCATTTCCATCAGACCGAGATCGTGGTCACCCCGCCGGAGCACGAACTGCAATACTACCGCCTGCACGATGTGACCATCGCGCGCGGTGCGGAACGTCTCGGCTCGCTCATCGTGCTGCACGACCTGACGAACGAACGGAACATCGATAAGATGAAGACCGAGATGATGAACTTCATCGTGCACGAGCTGCGGAATCCGCTCAACAGCATCATGGGCTTCTCCTCCTTCATCAAGGATGAACCGGAGATGGATGTGAAGGAACGGATGGAGTACATCACCATCATCCAGGAGAGCAGCCGGACGATGAACCAGCTGGTGAACCGGTTCCTGGATGTGCAGCGCCTCGAATCGCGCAGCGTGGAATACCACCGGGAACCGACCGATCTGGTGCAGACGGCGAAACTGGTGTGCGATTCGCAGAAACCGCAGCTGATGGCCAAATCCATCGAGCTTTCGTTCACTGCAGAGGAGGGCATTCCGGTCACGACCGTCTCGCCGGACCTGATGCGCGAAGCGTTCCTGAACCTGGTCTCCAACGCCATCAAATACGGGGATGAACACCGGACCATCGGGGTCGTGATGAAGCGGGCCGATGACGCCATCCTGTTCATCATCACGGACCATGGATACGGCATTTCCGCTGAGGATCAGGAGAAGCTCTTCTCCAAATTCTTCCGGGTAACGTCCAATAAGAAATCTGCAATGCAGATCGGCACCGGACTCGGTCTGGCGCATGTGAAAGAAGTGATGAAGTTCCACAAAGGCGAGGTCGCATTGGAATCCAGTGCGGAACTCGGCTGCCGGTTCACCTTAACCATTCCGATCGTATGACCCGATTATTCATAGTATTGATCCTCTTTGCGGTGACCGCCACGGCGCAGACCACGTTCTCTTCCGGAGAGCTGAACGCGAAAAGCGTCGCTCTGACCGGCGATGCCGCTGCCTGGCCGGTACTCCTCTCCGTTGCGGAACGGGATGAAGCGTCCAATTCCTTCACCCTCTCCAAAGCCGCTCTCGATCAGATCAAGAAATTCTCACCGCTCCACGGCAAAGTGCGCGAAGGACGGACCACCTTTGCGAAACTGCTGAAGGCGGGTGCACGGGTCTTTGCCACGGAAGAACTGAAACGCGCCGCCGAGTACAGCGCCGAGTACGACCGGCAGCTCCAATCCGGCAGCATCGCCGAACTGACCCGCGTCGGCGGACTCTACCTGCAGTCGCTGGAACTGATCCGCAAAGAGATCCAACAGAAACGGAACGAGGAGATCGATGCGCTCATCGCTGAACGGAACGGCGATGTGAACAAACGGAAAGGATTCCTCGGTGAATGGAAGTCGGCGAAGAAAGGTGACCAGCTGGCACAGGCGGACGGACTGCGGACCGGTGATGCGAGCTCCGCACAACTGGCGTTCACGGACGGTGTGGAAGTGATGGTCGATCCGAACTCCACGGTCGTCATCCGCGAATCGAAGATGGATAAGCTGGACCAGAGCGTCCGCCGCGACATCGCGCTGGTGAAAGGGAGCCTTCTGACGAAGCTGACGGAGAGCGCAAAGGAACGGAACAACTTCACCTTCCAGGCCGGCACTTCCGAATCACAGGTCCGTTCCGGGAAATTCTGGGCGAGCGCCGTGGAAGAACGCCGCGTGAAACTCTCCAACTACGACGGCACCATGGACGTGAGCGCGAACAAAGGGAAGGTACAGCTGAAGATGAACGAAGGGACCATTGTGGAAAAAGGACGCGACCCGCTCCCTCCTGTTCCGCTCCTCCCTTCCCCCCAATTAGTGTGGAACGGTATCGACTCGGTGATCTATGCAGATAATTTTCAACTCCGCTGGACCGTCGTGCCGAACAGCACCGGATACAAAGTGGAGCTGTGCCGCTCCAAAGAGTTCAACACCGGTGTGAAAGTGTATTCGCCGGTGCAGACGAACCTCCGTCTGGACAACGTGGAGCTCGGCTTGGTCCACATCCGGCTGACGGCGGTGGACAAGTTCGGACTGCGCGGCATGGAGAGTCCCATCTATAAACTGATGCGCGTGGAGGATAAACTCCCGCCCGCCATCTATGTGGACGGATGGGAGACCGACCGCCGCTATACCGCGCTGGCGCGTCTGACGATCACCGGCAGCACCGAAGCGGATGCGGCCTTCCAGGTGAATGGAAAAGCGACAGGACTTGATGGGAACGGAGCATTCTCGTTCACCGTACCGGTGGAACGTGCTGAGAAGCAGCTGACCCTCCGCTCCACGGACCGGTCCGGCAACAGCCGCGAACGCCTGCTCTCCATCGTTCCGATCGATACGCTCCGCGTAACGAAGATCGACTGGAATTGTCCGGCAGAAGGAACGGTCCTCCGCCCGGCCACCGCCGAGATCTCAGCGCACGGAACGGCCTATCCTTCCATGAAGGTGACCGTCACGCACGGCGAGACCCGCACCACGGTGCAGACCGATTCCCAGGGGAACTGGGCGGTCTCGCTGCCGCACCGGAAAGGGGTCCAATTGACGCTGGTATTTGAATCAATTAGTGATAATATTGTTGTTGCAACCAAAACGTATCGGGTAGAATAAATGCTGTTTGCTTCACGAACCGGACATTCCTCTCTGTATCTTCGCACGCTTTTTTTGGCGCTGTTCGCCGTTGTTTCCCCGCTCTTTTCGCAGGAGGTGTTCCTCTCTGTGTCCGGGAATCAGGCACTCGTCAAAGAGACCGGCGATAACACGCATCAGTACGACTTCTGGATCAAACCGGAGGCCGGAGCTGCTGCCGCTGCACTGCATATCTTCGATGCCGGACTCGGCGGTGTGGCGGACATTATCACCGGTCCGCTCGACACGAAGACCACCTTTGAACTGATCCCGTTCGACGCTTTATATACGTATGCCAACGGCAGACTGACCGTCGTAGCCCGGTCCGCGAAACCGAACGAGAAACTCACCACGCTGGATGAACAGCAGTACTTCAACCGCTGGAAGCGGTTTGCGATGCTCGCAGCAGGGACGAAGAACGGATGGATCCTGCGCGTGCGTGCTGCGGACGGGAATGATGTGAACAGTTTCCAACTCCAGGTCGGGGATTCCGTCTCCGTCACCGCACCGCGCAACGACTGGTCCGTCATCGCCGTCGATCTCTCCGTCTGTCTCTACCGCGTCGCACCTACTGCCGAGATGCAGCTCCGTCCCTATCAGCCCGCCGAAGGCGCACTGAACGGACTCACCTCGGCCGGCGAAGAGCAGGTAATGGTCGGCGTCCGCGATGAGTTCGGCAACTATACAAAACTTCCGGCAGCGAAAGGATTCTTCGTCGATCCGCTCGCGAACGGTATGAAGAACAGCTGGGGACTCACCGTTTCCGGTTCGCCGCTCAAGGTGAACAACCTAGTGATCAAAGGGATGCCGTTCCCGGTACTGTGGGAATTGAAACCGACGGTCGTCCGCCAGCCGCAGAAACCGCAGACCGATGTTGTGCAGCTTGCCGGCAGCGACTGCTACAATGTGCTCTTTACACTCACCGAAGCGGCAAAAAAGAATCTCTCCGGCAGTGCGCCCATGTGGAGTTACGGCCGGACCGTCGCAGAGAAGGATTCCGCCGAGATCGTCTTCGGCAAACCGGGGAAATATTCCGTTGCACTCTTCATCCCGACACGCGGTGTGTACTTCCCGAAATTCTGGCAGCAGGATGTTCCGGTCACAGTGAACGCGGCTCCGACCGCCGTCATCAGCGCCGATAAACTCATCGCCGCGCCGGGCGAGCTTGTGACACTCTCTGCTGCATCCTCCGCCGATCCGGAGAACGCACCGCTGCGCTTTCAATGGTTCGTGAACGGCGAGTTCCGCAGCGACGAAAAAGTATTGACCCTGTCCAGTCTCCTCCCCACCGCGTACGATGTGACGCTCACGGTGAACGACGGTGCGCCGAATTCCTCCTGTACCGAAGCCTCCGCACAGAAGCGGGTCCGCATCAACGCGCAGCCGTATGTGGATGTGAACTTCCGGACGATCTTCGGCCGCTCCACCGCGGTACCGTTCGTTGTGGAGAACGATGCGGACAATGACAATGATGAACTCGAATTCCTGTGGAACGGTCCCGGCATCGTTGGTACCAACCGCGGTGATGCCGTCAAGATCAAACACGATAAAGCGGGGATCTACTCCCTCTCGCTGACGGCGAACGACAGGACGAACACGTCGAACTCCACCTTCACACAGACCATCAAATACCGTGTGAATGCTGAGCCGCTTCCGTCCTTTACATTGCCGAAGCAGGCAGCGCCGGGCGATACGCTGCTGCTGACGGCCACAGTGTTCGATGAGGATAATTCCGCTGTAGCATTCACTTGGGCCTCCACCGCCGGGCATTCGCTCCAGGGAGAGAATGCAGACCTCGCGTTCGCACAGCCGGGTGATTACCGCGTAACACTCACGGCCGATGATGGTGAGAGTGTTGAAAACTCTGTCCAGTCCGTCTCGCGCGACATTCACATCAATGCTCCGCCGATACCGGTGATCACCGCAGATTCCCGCTCCACCTCTGCGCGCCAGAAGATCTCTGCGGAAAAGACCACCGACGCGGACCAGAAGGAACTCGTGCATTCGTGGGACTTCGGCGACGGCACGAGCGCCGTGGGACGCACTGTGATCCACGAATACCAGCAGAGCGGACGCTACCTGATCACATTAACGGTGGATGACCGTCAGCGGCAGACGAACAGCGTGCAAAAAGTCTCGCACGAACTGGTGATCAACCGTTACCCGCTGGCGCAATTCTCCATCCCCACGAAATGGGAACCGGCGAAGCCGCTCATGGTGGACGGGACACGCAGCAGTGATCCGGACGGCTCGGTGGCAGAGTATACATGGTACATCAACGGCAGTGAAGCAGCAAAGGGACCGAACCCCTCCCTCGTGTTCAACGAACCGGGCGATTACGCCGTGGCGCTGAAAGTAAAGGACAATTCCGGATTCGCGGATGCGGTCGGTATGAAGACCCTCTCCATCCACATCAATTATCCGCCGGTCGTCCGCTGGAAGATGGTCCCCGAGGTCGCCGAACCAAATGTGCCGGTCACATTCGATGCCACGGCATCGTCGGACAAAGAATCAAAGAATCTCGCCTCGGCACGCTGGACCTTCTCGGACGGCTCAACGGCAGAAGGGCTGAAAGTGACGAAGACCTTCACCCGCTCCGGTATGATCACGGCATCGGTCACGGTGGATGACGGCGGCGGCTACGCCAACTCAGCACAGACGCTGCAGAAAAATGTACTGGTGAACGCTTCCCCCATCATCGTCACTAAAACACTCATCCGTACCAACTCGCGTCGCGTGCTGCTGGATGCAAGCCAGAGTTACGATATCGACAAGCATGCGGTCAATTTTGAATGGCTGCTGCCGGACAGGACGCGCGTGAACAAAGCGGCGTTCACGTGGGATGCTCCGTCAGGCGGCGTGCATTTCATCACCGTTACGGCGAACGACGGTCAGGGACGCAAGAACAGCATCACGCGTGAAACCGTGAAGATCCTCGTCAACCGTCCGCCGGTCGCTGTGGTCGATACGCTCGTCTATTCCTGCACCGGACAGACCATCCTCTTTAACGGCTCGCTCTCGTACGATCCGGACGGCGATGCGGTCTCCACCAAATGGGATTTCGGCGACGGAACGACCACCACCGAAACCAATCCGGCGCACACCTACCGTTCACCCGGCTATTACACGGTGAAGTTGCTGCTGGATGACGGCTTCGCGGAACAGCCGACCACTGCGACAATTCCGATCATCGTGGAAGGTTCGCCGGTCGCGTATCAGACCTTTGCCGATACGACCATCTGCGTCAACGTACCGCTCGACTTCAACGGTACGCGGAGCGTCGATCCGAACGGACCGATCGGCTCGTACACGTGGGACTTCGGCGACGGCATCTCGTCGCTCGGCTCGAAAGTATCGCACGCCTACACCAAGCCGGGCATCTACTATGCAACTTTGACGGTCGTCGGCAGCGGCAGCGGCCGCTGCACGAAGGTGAGTCAGGTGACATCGACCGTACGGGTGATCGAAGGACCGACGGCGAACTTCGCCATGCCGGAACGGGTGAGCATCGGCGAACTCGTCAATTTCGATCCGGCGCTCTCCAAACCGAACGGCAGGATCATCTCCCTCCGCTGGAAACTCGGCAGCGATACGGTCATCACCTATCCGGCATTGACGCAGGCGCAATACCGCTTCCGCCGCGCCGGTACGTATGACATCGAACTGACCATCAACATCCAGTCCAGCTCCACCTGCAACAGCGCCACACTGACCAAGAAGATCATCGTCAACGAACCGCCGGTGATCGTCTGGAATGTTCCGGCGGATGCTGCGCTCGGCGACCAGCTGGTGCTGGATGCGTCCCGTTCTTCGGACAACGACGGCATCATTGCGCAATATGACTGGAAGATCGACGGACGGAGCGTCGGCTCCACACCGATCATCACCGCGGCGAACCTTCCTGCCGGCACGCACACCGTTGCGCTGACCGTCACCGATAATTCCGGCACCTCCACCCGTTCCGTCAGCAAAGAGGCATCGGTCCGCATCAACTCCAAACCGAATCCGACCTTCTCGCTGTCCGAACCGCTCTATGAGAACGAATCGGTACTGCTCCGTCCCGAGCAGCAGAAGGATGCCGACGGCGACCCGCTCACCTTCCGCTGGAAAGTGAACGATGCTGCGGTCACCTCCGACTCCATCCGGCTCACCGCAGGAAGGAACATCATCACGCTTACGGCGGATGACGGACGCGGCGTGCGGAACTCGAAAGATTCGGTACAAAAGGAATATTTCGTCATCGCGAAACCGCCGCTGGACATCGAACTGCCGGAACATTGGATTGTCGGCACCGAACTGAATGCCAATCAGCTGTACGGCAACGGCACGGTCAATTTCGGACTGAACGTGAAGGTCTCGCCGACATGGACGCCGCTCACGGTCGGGCCGCAGTCGGCAACGATCGTCTGGACCCCGAAAGGGCTCCCGCTGGCGCGGTATCAATGGCAGCTCACGGTGTGGGATTCGCTCAATTTTACGGAGCGTCCGGCCCAGCAATCGATCATCTGGAACCCGTCCAATCCCACCATCATCCTGACCGCTCCGCCGGTGAACCGTCCTGCGGACGCGAAAGTGGTCTATGAATGGCGGAAAGGGAATCAGCCGTTCGGCGTCGGAAAAGTAGCGGAAGGTCAGTTGGTGCGAGGAAGGAATGTCTTCATTGTGAAAGCGGTTGACCAGGAGATGCAGGGAGCGCACTCGCGCGAGATCGAGATCATCGTGATGTGCGACTGACCGACAACGCAGTACTAAAACACGAAACCCGAAGCAGATGCTTCGGGTTTCTTTGTTTCAGACCATCGCGCTGCCGGTGACAACGTTCCATTCCCGTATCTCCCACCGCAGAACAAGTCCGTGAAGATAGTAAGGGTCCCGGTGGACGAACTGTTCGATGACCGATTTGTCCGCCACGCGGAACACCAGCAGTGCGGTGTCGTTCGGTTCCGAGAGCGCGCCGCCGAGCACCAGTTCTCCGCGGTCCGCCAGTTCACCGGCCAGCCGGAGATGTTCCGTCCGGTATTGCGTCCTGCGTGCGATATAGTCCTCGGACACAGTATAGATCAACACATAGTATTTCATCGGGGATTCCGTTTCCGCAATTCGGAAGTGAGCTGACCGGCAAAGCCCCAGTTCTCCGTCTCCACTTCGTCGATGACAATGTGGATATGCTCCGGCCGTTTCCCGAGCACGCGCTGCAGTGTATCGGTGATCTCTTTCACGACCTGTGCTTTTTGTTCGACGGTCACGCCGTCCTTTGTGATCTTTATGTTAACGTACGGCATCAGGGCTCCCGGCTGGAACGTTTCGAGTGATTTTTCGGTTCTTGAGATATGCGCAGCCGTTCGGCTGCTGCACAATTATATAAATCTCGTCATTGTCCATTCAAAAAACAACACATCATCATTCGGGGGTTCCCATGTTACTCACAACTACGAATACGGTCGAAGGGAAAAAAGCGATAAAATATTACGGTCTTGTCAGCGGCGAGGCGATCCTCGGTGCGAACATCTTCAAGGATCTGTTCGCGGGGATCCGGGATATCGTCGGCGGGCGCTCGGCTGCGTATGAGGAGGAATTACGCCGTGCGAAGGATATCGCGCTGGACGAGATGAAGCAGCAGGCGCGCGCCATGGGGGCGAATGCCATCATCGGCATCGATCTGGATTATGAGACGGTGGGGAACGGTTCCATGCTGATGGTCAGCGCAAGCGGTACGGCGGTGACGCTGGAGTAGTGTAGATTCCCGATTATTTCCACCAACAGAAGAGGCCCCATCGGGGCCTCTTCTGTTTGCACAGCATTCCTTCTTGCTGATCGCTCCGTAGGAGCGACATGTGTTAGCCCCGTAGGGGCGGCATGTATCGGCGCGGTGTTTTCTCTTGGGGTGCGCTCCGTAGGAGCGCCATGTGTCAGCCCCGTAGGGGCGGCATAAAGAAATACGTTCTATGCGAACACATCGAACACATATTTCTCATCGTAGATCACACCATATGTTTCCAGCAGATTCACATACTCCTCTTTGAATGTCACATACCCATGATGCTCCTCCTGCTTCGCGATGTACCGTTTCACATTCTCGCAATGGTCCGGGCTGCAGGAAAAAGCCCCGAATCCCTCCTGCCATTGGAACTTACCGCGGATCCATCCCTTTTCATTCACAAAGGAAGACGAATTGCTTTTGATATCCCTTACAAGGTCGGACAGTGCCAACGAAGGCTTCAACGCGACCAGAATGTGAATATGATCGGGAACACTGTTCATCGCCAGCAACAGGTGTCCTGTGTTCTTTATGATGCCGGTGATGTAGCGGTGCAATTCCTCTTTATGGGATCTGGGAATGATCGCTTGTCGGCCTTTCACGGTGAAAACGATATGAATGAAGAGTTGGGTATACGAGTTTGCCATATTCCTTCCTGAAAATGATGTTGAGGGAATATGATTGAAGAAGTTCCTTCCTTCAACTACATTCCATTGCCAAACGAGGGTTGCCTCGAAAAGCAATGTCGCTCCTACGGAGCTCATCTTCACTTTTACTCAAAAGCAAAAACATTGAGCTCCTAACGGAGCGCAAAAAATGTCCCATAGGGGCGCCATGTGTTGGCTTGGAATTTTCTCTCGGAGAGCGCTCCGTAGGAGCGCCATGTGTCAGCCCCGTAGGGGCGACATGCATCGGCGTGATGTTTTCTCGTGGAACGCGCCCCATAGGGGCGCCATGTGTTGGCTTGGAATTTTCTCTTGGAGAGCGCTCCGTAGGAGCGCCATGTGTCAGCCCCGTAGGGGCGACATGCATCGGCGTGATGTTTCCTCGTGGAACGCGCCCCATCGGGGCGCCATGTGTTGGCTTGGAATTTTCTCTCGGAGAGCGCTCCGTAGGAGCGCCATGTGTCAGCCCCGTAGGGGCGGCATAATAACCTACAGCGACGAGAGGATCGTGACTGCTTTTTCCAGCGCAAGAGCGCGGTGGCTGAGGGTGTTCTTCTCTTCGATACTCATCTCTGCGAAGCTTCGTGTATGGCCGGTCGGAACGAACAGCGGGTCATACCCGAATCCTTGTCCGCCCCGCGGTGATTCCAGGATCATCCCTTCCACTTTTCCTTCCACGGTCCGCTCGATCCCTTTGCCGACGATCGCGATCACCGTGCGGAACTGCGCGCGGCGGCGGCGAACCGCAACACCCTGCATTTCCCTCAGCAATTTATCGCAATTATCCTTGTACGTGGGGTTCGCACCCGCATACCGTGCGGAATAGACCCCCGGCTCCATCCGCAGATAGAACACCTCCAGGCCGGTATCATCCGCCAGCGAGAGCATGCCGCTCGCCGCATACGCTTCACGCGCTTTCTTCAGCGCGTTCCCTTCCAGGGTCGGTTCATCTTCCACCGTGACCGGACCGTTCGGAATGTCCGCCAGGGAGCGGACCTCGAACGGCAGTGATGCGAGGAAATGCCGGATCTCTTCGACCTTATGCCTGTTGTTCGTGGCGAGCAGCAGCGGCGTCATGCGGCCTTCCGCGGAAAGACACCGTAGAAGAGATTGATGAGACTGGCGGCGGAGGTGTAACTGTTCAGCAGGATGAGCGGGACGCTGTTGAGCCCGATCGCCTGCGCCATGAGCAGGCCGGAGCCGAGCGCGTACATGATGAGGAACGATTTCTGCATTGCCACGCGTCCCTGTTTGATGGTCTCCACTGTTTGCGGTATCCAGCAGATGGCCAGAAGCAGGAATCCGCCGTATCCGAGCAGGTCTAACATTGTCATAGTCTTTCCGTGATTGATGGAACGGTGCCGCACCAGGCGGCAGTGTCCGTCGTTATCCGACGAGGTGTTTGATCGCTTCCTGGACCGTCTCGACGCCGATGATGGAAACATCCTTCGAGGACTTCATCTTCTTCGCGTTGGTCTTCGGTACGATGATGGTCTTGAATCCGAGCTTCGCTGCTTCCTGCACACGCTTGTCGCAATGCGCAATGGTGCGGATCTCCCCGCCGAGGCCGATCTCGCCGATGGCGACGGTCTGCGAGTCCACCGGGATGTCGCGCATGGAGGAGACGATCGCTGCAGCGATGCCGAGGTCCGCCGCCGGTTCGTCGATGCGGATGCCGCCGGCGATGTTGACGAACACGTCGTGCGCACCGGTGTTGATCCCCATCCGCTTGTCCAGCACCGCCAGCAGCATCTGCAGACGCCGCAGGTCGAATCCGGTGGAGGTGCGCTGCGGCATGCCGTAGTTGCTGGTGGAGACGAGCGCCTGCACTTCGATCAATATGGGACGGGTCCCCTCCAGACTCGCCACGATGGCGGCGCCGCTGGAACCGTAGCTCCGTTCGGAGAGGAAGATCTCGGACGGATTGAGCACTTCGCGCAGTCCGGTATCGTGCATCTCAAAGATGCCGATCTCGTTCGTGGAGCCGAAGCGGTTCTTGATGCCGCGCAGAATGCGGTACGCATAATGTTTCTCCCCTTCGAACTGCAGCACCGCATCGACCATATGCTCGATC
>JAVBYA010000481.1 GCA_030824295.1 Bacteroidota bacterium | reverse complement strand
GGGTCGTAGCCAACGAAATCCAGTGATCATCCTTCCACAATCTCGCTGTCCAACGACCGCCACAGCCTGTATTCAAACCGATAGTGATCCGTTGGTGATCGACTCCCCAATCTCTCTTTTTAGGCGGATTGAGAATATATTCCTGTTGTGAGAAAGTGAATCCACAAATTTCGAATATTTCCTGAGGATAGCTTTTGGTGTTGGCCTTACTGATATCATCGAACAATCCGGTCTCATATTTCGCCACAGCGGATTCATTGTACACCTTGCACCGACCCCACCGGTCCATTCCAAAACCATATTTCGATACTGCCCTCACTGATTCAGCGATTGCGATCGCCTCCTTATCCTTATCAAGGGAGTATACGATATCGAACTCCCTCGCGGTCAACCATGCGATATTTTTGGGAGAATAATCTATCACGGAATCGACCGTGGAAGGGACAAGATCCGGGAAATCGGTCAGCCATGTGATATGTGCATTCGGCATTCGCTCTTTAATTGGATGCAGGATCGGGGTTGATCGTATGACATCACCGGCCGCGCCAAGTTTAATGATCAAAATCCGTTCCGCCAACACCTGATAATGACTGCACTCGGAACAGTGAACGTTGTGAAGCTTATGAGGTTCACAAGGGATATATCCGCGTAGGAATCTGCAATCGGTTCTAATTTCCATAGGGTCAAATGTTTAGAGGTTGGTGGATACGAATAGTTGTGGTGCAAGATGGATCTTGTATTTCACGGTGAATGCGGCGAACAAATAATACTCAAGTGTTCCTTGGCCGATCGTTCCCAACTGAAGTGAAGGCTGCGTTCGCGAGCCGCATTACCCAATTGTTCCCGCCTTTGCTTGTCACCAAGCAGCGATCCAATAGCTTCCGTTATCTCGGAGATATTCGTTGGATCGACGGTCACCGCTGCTTCCCCAACAACTTCCGGAAGCGAAGAAACATTCGAGGTAACTATCGGAAGGCCAAAGGACATCGCCTCCGAAACGGGCATACCAAATCCTTCATAAAGAGGAATATACACAAAAATCTCTGCTTTGGAATATAAATCTCGTAATTCAAGCTCAGAAACGTACCCGGTGAACACAACTCGATCCCGTAGGCCGAGTTGTTCAATCCTTTCATAGAGTTCCTTGTTCTTCCAACCGTACCTGCCTGCGATAATCAATGTGTGAGGTACTCCCCGCTGAACCAATTCAGCGAATGCTTCCACAGTGCGGATCAGATTCTTTCTGGGTTCAATTGTACCGACATACAATACGTACGGCACTCCGTCCGGGATGAAGATTCTTACGGGTGCCCCGGAATGTGCTCCGACCTGTTGAGTTGCTGTTTTGATTCCATGATGGATAACAGTGATTTTTTTCGCTTCCGTTCCATAGAACTTCTGGATATCACCAGATGTGTGCCTGGAAACAGCGATAATATGGTCCGCCGATCTTGCACTCCATCGAATCATCAAACGGGCATTCAAACTGTTCATCCAATACGTGATCCGGGGGAACGCAAGGAATGCAAGATCGTGGATCGTGATGATACACCGCGTACGCATTGCGATAGGTCCATACGGCTCAGGAGAGAAGAGAACGTCAATGCTGTTCCGTTGAACAAATTTCCGGACCGACACTTGGAACCAATAATTCAACAAGGGGAAGATTCTCGTCATGGGTGTAAGGACATGAAAATAAAATCTTGGATTCCCCTTCAAGAAATCAAAGAGAGCGATGCTATACGGCCGATCGAACAGGAGATGATACTCGTTGACCTTGTCCTGATGTGCGAATTCCTGAAGCAAGGCATACAGATAATTGGCCTCGCCTGCCATTTTCCCTTCAATAAGGAGTCGTGCATTGATCGCTATTTTCATCATCCACGCAGATTGAGTGTGTTGCTGTCGTCAGTCCTATCCAACGGTGGCTCAATTTTAAATAGTGTTCGTGCATCTGACGATCGAATGACACCGGTAAGACCATATCCCACTGCCAACAGGAGCACACTCACGAATATCCCGTTGATCGCACTAATCCCGGGGATGATGTTCACGACGACACCAGAGATCAGCATACTGAGAACTATCTTCCCTAAAATTGGGGCAACTTGATCGAAGGGGAGATATTCCCGGATGATCCACCAATTAGAGAACATTATCAACAGTTCTGTGATAAGAACGGTTATGGCCGCACCGATCACACCAAACCCTTGAATGAGGTAGATATGAAGACCGATATTCACTATGGTGACCGTCAGGATACACCAGTTCGCAATTCTTTGACGTCCCGATATCGCGACAAGCGAGCCAACGATCCAGTTCAAGCCAATGGGAACCATCGAGGCACAGATAATGCCGATGGACTCCGCAGCAGGTGAATATTGTTCGCCGAACACCAATGCAGTGAACTCCCGATGGAACAACGCTACAGGAAATGCTATGGCAATCGATATAGCACTAATGATCCTGAGAGCATCTAAGGAAAGGAGACGTATGGCAGCGATGTCTGATATCAACCGGGTCCATACCGGATATAACGGTGCGACAAGAATTGATGGGACAAGCACGAACGCTTCTACGAGCCGGAAACCGGCATTGAAATATCCAACAGCACTGTCATCCCCGGTGAGATACGATAGAAGCAATGTTCCAGATCTAAGATACAAAATGATGAACATGTTCATCATTGCGAACGGTAACGATGGACGGATGATCTCAAAGAAATTCTTTACGAATTGCCGAGGCCGGTCCGGGAGGCCGATCGTTCGGACAACCATCAACACTGAAACGACACACACGACCGCGTATGCCGCCGCAAACATAACTCCAAACCATTCGGCAGTTGGAGCCACGAACAACACTATGCCGCAAAGCAACATCACGAGCACCTTCTCAACGATAATGGAGAAAGCCTCATACTTCATTATTTCGAACGATCGAATTACGATCCGAATGTGAGTTAAAATGAGATTGGCTGTACCGTATACTGCTGCCGCAAGGAACAGGGAGAGATCGGGCATGAACACGGGTATCACTGTCCCTAAGGCATAGGCAAGTGCAACGGCTGCAATACCGCTCGCAGTTTTGATCCACAATGTGTAAGAGATCATTGCACGGTACCGCTGATTGTCTGCTGCGAGGGTGCGCATGGTATGGATGTCTACGCCTCCCTCCAACAGCCCGGTGAACAAGGAGATAATCCCGACACTCAGCATATACCGACCAAATTCATCCGGCCCAAGAGCTCTTGCAGAATACATCAGAAACACAAACCAGACGGGTTTACTGACTACATTGACAATCGCAAGCCATTTAAGATTCTGCCGAATACTCTGCCTGGGAATAGTCATTGCGAATGCCCCTGCAGGCCCAAACGATCAGCCGGATTGTTCAGTTTAGCATGCAACAATTTTCTGTCCACCGCTCGTGAAACAACAATACCCACGATCAAACTTAAATACCATCCACCTAACTGTGTTAGCATAACGAACCAGCTCATCGCCACTATGGAATATAAGTGAGTCAATATTGTAAGGTCCAGTATCTTATTCGCCTCGATCACTCTATACCAGTAGCGTGAACAAAGGAGCCCTAAAATATACGGTACCAACACCACTCCGGACACACCAAAGTCAGCATGGATCTCACGAATATACGTTCCAGTATTGGCAGGAACGGGTGTATTGTAGAACCAGTTCTGATAGAATCCGACGTATGTATCAAAACCCAGTTTGGAGAGCACTCTCCAAACTGGAGCGAATGTATACCTTCCCCAGACAACGTGTTCTACATCCTCTTTAAGATATTGGTCTAACACTCCATTATGAACAGAGAAATACATTACGATCGAAGGACTGATGAAAGCGGTTTGTTCTTTCCGTAATCCTTTTAATGCACCCGATTGACCGGAAAATCGCTCATACAATCCTCGCGTGCTTCTCACTACCTCAACGGTCACTACCAATAACGCCAATAAAAAAACGACCGCTAAAAATCTCTTCAATGCACTTTTTACGGCATTGCGAAGGTTCTCCTCGGTCCGCATACGGTTCAAAAAATATGCACAGATGAACAAGACAACAACAATCAAGGCCAAAGCACGAACAACCTGAATGAACGAAGTCACAACAGCAATGACAAAAGGAATGAACGCCGCCAATCGTATCCGCCCCACCGATGACGTATAGATACCCGATAATACTGCTCCCAAAAACACCAATTGACCGATATAGGGTATAGAACCGGGTATCCCCTCTTTCACTCGGATATTATAAAGTACATTTGCTAGGGCAACGATATTCGCAGGGTCACCGCCCATTAAACGAATAACATTCAGAACTTCATACACCGTATGAATAATGAGGACAATGTTTAATATCCACATTGCTGAATACAGAGGGCGAAGGGTAGATTCATTGATCTCAATGAATCTCTTGGAAGATGATGGAGGGATGGTCCGCGACGTGGAGAATCTTGCCGCTGGTATCGTCAGAGAACCTGCCAAGAATGCCAACCATGCAAAGATGATGAGCATCCATGCTTCGTCTCCGAGTGGGAAGTAGCGTATCAGTCCGGAATGGAACAGGACCAATGTGAATCCCCACGGGATCGAATAGAATGCAATATGATTGATCCAGCGGCCGAAGGTCCATCGACCGATGAAAAGAGACACAACAACTGCAGATATGATCGCGGGTATGATCAAACAGGTTCAATCCGATAGAACCGAGCGATCGAATCCGCCAAACGATGTAGTCGATCCTCAATTTCATTTGATTGATCACGTTTCATGGACCATCCGTTCAGGAGGAACACAAGAAGCACGATCAACATGCTCGCGATGGACGTAACGAGAAAAAGAATCAGCATTCGCTGGGGCTTGGTTTTTTTCTCCGCAGGTACCGCTTTATCAAGAACAAGCAACACGGGGATGTTTTTTTGTTCCTCGATTTTCGCCTGCTCATAGATCGGCAGAATAAACTCAAGAATCCTTTGTTGAGTGATAACATCTCGAAACAAACGAATACTTTCCAATCCTGCCTGGGGGAACTTCTCCAATCGGGAGGTCAATTCCGTAATTTCCATCTTCACTTGACGCAAATACGAATCATCGGCAGCCACACTCTGTTTCAATACCGAAGCTTCAATCTCCTTCTTCACTTTCATCGCGTATAATTCAGCATAGGCCGACACACTCGAACTGTTCTCATCCACGGAGATGATCATTCCGCTCCGTTCTTGATACGACTTTAGTGCATCTTCCGCTTTCTTCAAATCAATCGAACATGTTGTCAAGCGTTGTTCAATGAACTCACGGTTGGTTCTAGCTTCCAATGTGCTCAATCTGGTATTCACATCGTTCAACACCTCAACGAAATAATTCGCCATGTCAGCCGCACGCACGGGATCCTTATCATACACTTGGATAGAAATATTATCATCGACCTCTTCTTCAAAACTGGTGTTGTTCGTCAACTCCTTCACGGCCAACTCCAATGAGCGATCCTTCGTATCGTATACAGTGATAAGATCAAATTGTGAAACCACCCGTTCTAACGTGGAACGACTACGCAAGATCGCAAAATAATTATATGATCCAGAGCGTTGTCCAAGTCCACCGATCTTTCCCAAACCACCCAATCCTTTCAATAAAGAACTGGCACCGCCCAATGATCCAAAAATGTCCGGCTGTTTGGGGGGTAACAACGATGTGGTCGATTTATACCAATTTGGCAACAGCAATGTAATACCAACTGTCAGAAGAACAACAGCTATAATATTGGTGATGATGAACTTCCGCCATCGGAACAAAATGCCGATACTTTGAATGAATTTGTTGGATTGTTCCATAATTCCTATCTCGCTACTAAGATAATGAGAGATACCACTGTCGCTACGATTCCAAACACCTGACTATAAACAGTCAGGTAATAACTGACCGGCCGGTACGGTTCTTTCGGCACCCACACGTAATCACCTTCTTCGATGACCGTATCTTCCGGATCGAGCCATTGACGCGTCGCCGCTTTGATCACTTTAATGTCACTGCGCGCATCATTCGTTACACCGCCGGAAGCGTTGATGTAATAATCGACACCCTTGCCGGATGCATAGAGCACATGTCCAGGATTCACGACCTGGCCGAACACGTACACCGTTTTCTTCCGCGATGCGATATGGACCTCATCGCCATCGCGCAGGAAGACGTCCTTCCCGATATTCTTCTTCTCCAGCAATTCGGGGAAATCCGTCACCACAAGTTCGCGATTGATGCGGATATCGGTCTCCAGATAGTAATACGCACTGTCATCCGGTGTAATGCCGCCCCTGCCGCTCTCCAGCCGTTCGATGGCGATCTCCTCGGCATTGACCGATCTGCGGTATAATTGCGAATTCTTCAGAGATGCCTGCGGCGTGATCCCGCCCGCCAACAGGATGATGGAGGAAAGTGTCGTGGAATCCTTGGTGATAGGATATGTACCGGGATACTTCACTTCACCGCTGACCGTGATGCTGGCAGCACGCTGATAGATATACTCTTCGTAAACGATGATACGGTCCCCTCGCTGCAGCGGGATGTCCATTGATGAGCCGGTCTTGATGCTGCGAAGATCAGCCATAATGTGCTGAGGACGGCTATTGTCATCATATCTCGTGATCATTACTTTACTGCTGTCTGCGATCTTCGTCAGACCGCGGGCAATGGCAAGCATTCCCAGCAGACTGTCCCCTTCAGCGAACTCGTACGAGCCTTCCTTATTGACGGCGCCATACACTGCAATAAAGTTCCGCTTGATGGTCCGTTGCGGCACGATAATGACATCCCCATCCTGCAATAACGGATTGTAGGTGCGGTCCCGTGTTGCATAGTACTTCTCGATATCCGCCACCTGGCGGGTACCATCCTTGTGTTCGACGATGATGTTCCGCTGAGCGATGAGGGTGTCCACGCGGTCGCGTTCATCGAGACGGTTGTTCACCACGACATCCACACGCTGTGTTGCTTGAACGAACTGTTTTCCTTCCTGTTTGACGGCACCTTTCAATGTCACGACGAATGTACGGGGTGAATACAGAGTGAATGATGCATTCCCGGAGAGATATTTCTTCCGGATCTCTGCCAACACCAGTTTCTTTGCTTCCTCCAGTTTCATCCCACTGATAACGATCTCGTTCACGGTCGGGATGACGATCGTTCCCTCAGGAGTTACCGGCACTTGGAAGTTCAGCGGAACGGCAGACCAGATACTGATCGCGAAAATATCCCCGGGACCAACGATGTATTCCTTTGCATCGACCGGTCCGTCCATGACAACGGACACTGGAACTGCCATTGCCTGTTGCGGTCTGGATGGGATGGTCGATCGCTGATCATCGTCCTGCTTCCGTAATTGTTGACCGAACGCGCTGAACGACAACAAAAAGATCAGAAGAAATACGGTAAGAGTTTTCATAGGTTCCAAGTCCGTTAGTGTTGAACGGGATATTGCGCCGCATAATAGTTCTTATACTCCCCGCTGATGATCCGCTCCCACCACGGTCGGTTCTGCAGGTACCATTGCACCGTCCGCTTGATGCCGGACTCGAATTGGTACGCCGGAACCCAGCCGAGATCGTTCTTGATCCTCGCCGCGTCGATGGCATACCGGCGGTCGTGGCCCGGTCGGTCCTTCACGAACGTGATGAGCGATTCCGGCTTCCCGATCTCCTTCAGCACCAGTTTTACGATGTCGATGTTCTTCCACTCGTTGTGTCCGCCGATATTATACACCTCGCCAAGGGTTCCGCCGTGCAGAACGGTATCCAGTGCGGAACAGTGGTCTTCCACATAGAGCCAGTCGCGGACATTGAGTCCGTCGCCGTACACCGGCAGCGGACGGTCATTGAGTGCGTTGGCGATCATGAGGGGAATGAGTTTTTCAGGGAACTGATACGGACCGTAATTGTTCGAACAGCGGGTGACCAGTCCGGGGAAACCGAACGTGTGCTGATACGCAAGCACCAGCATGTCGGAGGAGGCTTTGCTGGCAGAGTAGGGACTGTTGGGATGGAGAGGGGTCTCTTCCGTGAAATAGCCGGTCGCACCGAGCGAACCGTAGACCTCGTCCGTGGAGACATGCAGGAACCGCTCGATACCGTGAGCGCGGGAAGCATCCAGCAGGACCTGAGTGCCGACCACGTTCGTCTGCACGAACACTGCCGGTCCGGTGATGCTGCGGTCCACGTGGGATTCAGCCGCAAAATGCACGATGGTATCGACCGCATGTTCTTTCAGCGCAGCCGTTACCTGACCGGCATCGCAGATATCCCCTTTAACGAACCGGTACCGCGGATCCTTTTCGACCGCCGTCAGATTCTCAAGATTACCGGCATACGTAAGCGTGTCAAAATTGACAATGGTATAATCGGGGTATTTGTTCAGCATAAAATGAACAAAATTACTCCCGATAAAGCCGGCACCGCCGGTGACAAGGATGTTCTTCATCGGACCTTAAAAAATGAACGTATTGAAGAATTTATAAAAAACTGGCAGGATTTCCAAAGAATATCCTGTTTTTGCGGGGGTGCAGCACTCTATTGCGGTAGCAAATCGGGGCGGTCGAGGTCCTTTGATATTGAACTGAATTTACATCTTTTCAGGGCAAGATACACTTAAAATCGTGCAGCCGTTGGCGATGACAGTTTTGGTCATTGCGCAGACCGTCAAACGGGCCTGCATGAGCGCTTTGTCCTCATTGATCACACGGTGTTCATGGTAGAACCGATGGAATGTCTCTGCAACTTCACGCAGGTATGTAGTCAACCGGTGAGGTTCGAACGAGAATGCACAGCTTTTGACCATATCCGGGAATTCGAGCAGTTTCTTGAGCAGGTCGAGTTCTTCTTTCTCTTTGATAAGGGAGAAATCGGTGGTCGAGAGCAGGTTCGCTGCATTGTTCGCATCGATCTCGGCGGTCGCCGCATGGCGAAGGATGCTGGCAATGCGGGCATGTGCATACTGCAGATAATAGACAGGATTCTTGTCGGATTGTTCTTTGGCAAGAGCGATATCGAACTCCAGATGCGTGCCGACGCTCCGCATCACGAAGAAGTAGGCGACCGCATCCACCCCGACCTCGTCGATCAGGTCGTCCAGCGTATAGGTCTTTGCATTCCGTTTGGACATCTTCACGACCTCGTCCCCGTTCACGAACGAGACCATCTGATGGATGATCACCTTCACATCGTCCGTATTGTAGCCGAGCGCATTCACGCCGTTCAGCACATCGGGAATGGTAGCGATATGGTCCGCGCCGAAGATATCCACGATCAGATCGAACCCGCGGCGGAACTTCTCGCGATGGTAGGCAATGTCCGGCAGACGATAGGTCGGTTCGCCGGTGCTCTTCACTATCACCCGGTCCTTGTCCGCGCCGAACTTCGTTGCACGGAACCACACCGCTCCTTCGCTGTCGTACGCCAGGTCCCGCTTCTTGAATTCTTCGATCACTTCGGCGATCTTACCGGACGAATAGAGGGAATCCTCATTATAGAAGACATCGTGCTTCACGTTCAGCCGCGCGAGTGTTTCCTTGATCTTTGCAAAGCACCAGGTCTCTCCGTACTTCCGGAAATAGGTCCGCTCGGCATCGGTCTCCCGCAGCGAATCCCCTTTCTCCGCGATGATCTCTTTTGCGATATCGGTGATATACTCCCCTTTGTATCCCTCTTCCGGGGAAGGGTAGTCATCACCTAACTCCTGGCGGTACCGCGCATAGATGCTCTCCGCCAGCGTCCGCATCTGGTTGCCGGCGTTGTTGAAATAATACTCCCGCGTCACGTCGTGACCGGTCCACTCCAGCAGATTGCCGATCACTTGTCCGATGAGCACCTGCCGTCCGTGGCCGGCATGGAGCAGACCGGTCGGATTCGCGCTCACCCATTCCAGATTGGTCTTGCGGCCCTTCGCTGCATCGCTCTTTCCGAATGCAGTCGATTCCTGCAGGATGCGTTTCGATTGCTCCACGACATAGCGCGGGGAGAACCGGAAGTTGATGAAGCCAGGCCCGGCGATCTCCACAGCGGAAAGGAACGACTCATCGATGGAGATCCGTTCCACGATGGACTGTGCCACCTGGCGCGGATTCTTCCCGACCGATTTTGCCAGGACCATAGCGGCATTGGTGGTCAGATCACCGTGTGCAGCAACCTTGGGTGTCTCGAAATTGATATCAACGGCAGGATACTGCAGTTCGGCGATGATGGTGTTCAGCTGTTGTTGAAGGAGCGATTTCATTCTTTGGTCGTCTTCTTTCGTACGGCGGGTTTCTTCACGGTCTTCTTTGCGCCGGCGGCGGCCTTCGCGCGTTTCGGAGCCGGTGCGGGAGGCTCATCGTTCACATACTCGAACTTCGCATCGCCCCACAATTTCTCCAGGTTATAGAACTCACGCGTCTCTTTGTGGAACACATGAGCGACCACATCCACATAGTCCAGCAGCACCCAGCGGCCTTCGGAGTATCCTTCCTTGCGGACGGTGCTCTCTCCTTTGTCCAGCGTTTCATTCTTCACGGCATCGGCCACAGCGCGGGCCTGCGTGTCCGAGTCAACGGAACAGACGACGAAATAATCGGTCATCGTTGTCAATTTCCGCAGATCGAGGATGGTCACATCGTGGGCTTTTTTGCTCAATGCTGCTTGAGCGATCACTTTGGCGAGACTTTTCGAGGTCACAGTGCTCCTATTGCTTCCAGGGGGTTAATGATTGATAATCTTTTCCGATGACCACGGATGCGGCCACCATCTGATCGTTGCTGAACTGCTGCACGACGTTCGCAGCAGGTATGCCGAGTGCGGCGGCCAGCCGGACCGCTTCCTGCGTCTTTCCGTTCCTGTCGATGACGATGGAGTGTTCCACATCGAAGGTCTTGTAATTCCCCATTTCCACCACGTCATAACCGGCCTGACGGCAGAACTTGGTCATGGTGCTTCCCACACCGCTCACGCCGCAGCCGTTGAGCACATTGATCTGCATCGGAACACGCGTACTGTCCCGCACTGTCTCGGCTGTCATGGGGGATGCACTGATACGCTGCGCAACGATCCCGTAGATCTGAACGCCGTTGAAGAGCACCAGCAGTACGATGGCGGCGGTAAGCAGGTGTCCGGTCTGTTTGTTCATGTCATCCATCGACAAAAAAATAACCGAGCGGAACTGAACGGCCGCTCGGTTATCGGTAGAAGTTCACGTTGGTGTCGCTGTTCCGGGTTCAATCCTCGTAATGTTCCAATCCGTAGAACATCCCGCCGAACGGGCGCTGGTATCCGTACCCATAATAACTGTACGGCAGTTCACGGTACTGAAGACTGATGACCGTGTTCTCGCTCGGACGGTAGTTGAGTTCCGCACGGCTCACATACGCTTTGCTGAACTGGTTCTGCATCCGGTATTCGAACGTGCTGTACGGTGAGTTCTGCAGGCTCAGGTCCACCCGCGCATCGAGCTTCGGTGTGAACTGGTACGTCATGGTGTTCGTGTACCGCTGCAGCGCGATCCCCTGACCGCCCGATGTTGCGTAGCTGGCGGAATACGAATGGCGCATCTGGAAATTGTTGGGATTGAACAGACTGAACCACTCCGCCGAAGAGGGCTGGATGAAAGAATCCGATACCCGCGGTTGTTCGCCGGCTTTGGGTTTGAACTGACCGACGGCTGCCTGAGCGCCGATGAGCAGGACTAACACTATGAGATTACGCATCCATCACCTGTTTTCTATACGTTCAAATTAGGAAAAACTGCATGCTTTGTCAATATAGACACCCGGAGCGGCCTATTTGTTCCGTGATTTGAGCTCTGCTTCCGCTTCCTGCAGCTGTTCCAGCGTATTCACACCGCGGATCTCGTTCGCATCGTCCGTCATCATCGCTGCCACCACCAGTTTCTGCTTCCAAAAATGGCCGAAAACATCGGTCAGGTAATACTCGTTCTGGGCATTATGGGGGTTGATATGCTGCAACGCTGAGAAGAGATACCGGGTATCGAAGATATAGATGCCGGAATTGATCTCTTTGATGGCGCGCTGTTCGTCCGTAGCATCCTTATGCTCCATGATGCCGACCACATAGCCGCTTTTGCTCCGCAGTATGCGTCCATACCCTGTCGGATCATCCAATTGTGCCGTAAGGATGGTCCCCGCCGCATTATTGTCCCGATGGTAATCGATCAATTTCTGGATCGTCTCTTTCCGGAGGATCGGCACATCACCGGAGAGGACGATGACATCCCCTTCGTAGCGGCGCAGGAACGGTTCGGCCTGCATCACCGCATGACCGGTTCCGAGCTGCGGGTCCTGCACGGCGAATTCAACGGACGGGGCTACCGTTTCCAGATGGTTGTAGACCGATTCCCTCTGGAATCCGACGATGGTGATGATGCGTTCGGAACCGAGTCCCTGCGCGATCTCCACGACATACTGCACCATCGGTTTGCCGTTCACTTCGAACATGACCTTGGCTTTGGTCGGGTCCTTCATGCGGGTCCCTTTCCCCGCCGCCATGATGATCGTTGCAAAATGTGACATGATATCTCTTTCTAAATGGTGATGACGATATTATCAATGAGACGAGTGGTGCCGAAGCGGACTGCGAGCGGTATGAGAACGGTCTCTCCCGTCACCAGTACCGTCCGTTCCTGCAGGTCGGACGCACCGACGATGCGGATGTAATCGATCTGTGTCGGTGCATGCTGCTGTATGAGCGAGCGCATCGCTTCAATGATGACCTGCGGATCCCGTTCACCGGAACGGGTCAGCTGCTGCGCCAGCTGCAGCGAGCGGTGAAGGACCGGTGCATTCGATCGCTGTTCCGGTGTAAGGTACACATTGCGCGAGCTCATGGCCAGACCGTCCGCTTCACGTACGGTCGGCACGATGTCGATACGGCCGGGCAGGTTCAGATCCGCCGCCATCTTTTTGATGATGATGCTTTGCTGTGCGTCCTTTTGTCCGAAATAGGTCGTATCCGCCTGGACGATGTTCATCAGTTTCATAACGACCGTCGTGACGCCGCGGAAGTGTTCCGGACGGAACTCCCCTTCCAGCACGGACGAGAGACCTTCCACTGTAACATATGATGAGTACCCCTGCGGATACATCTCTGCCACGGAAGGAACGAAGATAAGGTCGCACCCGGCAGCTTCAGCATTCCGCGAGTCCCGTTCCAGGTCACGCGGATAGCGGTCCAGATCCTCGGTCGGTGCGAACTGTGTGGGATTGACGAAGATGGAGAGCACAACGAATCCGTGTTCCTGTTTGGCCTTCCGCAGCAGCGAACAATGTCCGTCGTGCAGGTAGCCCATGGTCGGAACAAAACCGATGCTCTTCCCTTCACTGCGTGCTGCAGCGATGCGGGAGCGGACCTCCTGGATGTGCGCGAGGGTGATCAAACGATGCGGCGGCTGGAGGTCATTAGATGATGGTCTTTCCGAAGCCGGACTGCATCAGATCGACGGCGAATTCCGCGGACTGATTCCGGTTATCCAGGATGGGATTGGCTTCCACCACTTCAAGCGAGTGCATCCGGTTGTTCTCGGAAAGCGTCTCCATGATCAGATGGGCCTCACGGTAATCGAGACCGCCTTTGACCGGCGTACCGACTCCCGGACATTCCTTCGGGTCCATTGCATCCAGATCGAAACTGACATGGATGAAATCAACATCCTTCAATTTGCGGAGTGCTTTGGTGATGACAACGGCCATACCGTGCTTGTCGATATCCTCCATCGTAAAGATGGCGATATTGTTCTTCCGGATGGCGGCCTTTTCACCGGCATCCAGATCGCGGATGGCGATCATCACCAGATTCTTTGGATCGATCTTTTGGAAGTCCCCGCCGATGGATGTCAGTTCCAGCGCCCCGAGTCCAAGCGATGCTGCAAGCGGCATCCCGTGGATATTGCCGGAGGGAGACGTAACATCCGTATTCATATCTCCGTGGGCATCCACCCAGATCACTCCGAGCTTCTTATTGTTCTTCCGGCAAAAGTTGGAGACTCCGGCGATGGTTCCGATGGCGATAGAATGATCGCCGCCGAGCACCAGCGGGAATCCGCCGGTATCGAGGATCTTCTCCGTTTTTGCAGCCAGCAGTGAACAGGCGCGGACGATCTCGGGGAGGTACTTCAGTTTGGGGTTCTTGACCTTTTGCTGCTCGGGGATCTTGGTGGAGATGTCCCCTTCTTCGATCACCGTGTGGCCGAGCGACTGCAGTTTTTCTGAGACGCCGGCGATGCGGATCGCGGAGGGCCCCATGTCGACCCCGCGCCGTCCGGCGCCGAGGTCCATCGGGACTCCGAGGAGATGGATATTCATAAATTCCTTAATGTACCATATCGAACAAATTGGAGATCGTGGCCTTGAGATCTTTTCTCGGCACCACGAGATCCACAAAGCCCTTTTCCTGCACGAATTCCGCACGCTGGAACCCTTCCGGCAGGTCCTTGCCGATGGTCTGCTTGATGACGCGGGGCCCTGCAAAACCGATGAGTGCATTCGGTTCGGCGATGTTGAAATCCCCCAGCATGGCAAAGCTTGCCGTTACACCGCCGGTGGTCGGGTCGGTCATGAGGGAAACGAACGGAAGGCCGGCATCGGATAATTGTGCCAGTTTGGCGCTCGTTTTGGCCAGCTGCATCAGAGAATAGGCCGCCTCCATCATCCGGGCACCGCCGCTGGCGGAGATGATGATGAGGGGCGCCTTGATCTTGATGGCTTTATCGATGGACCGGCGGATCTTTTCGCCGACCACACTTCCCATACTTCCGCCGATGAATCCGAAATCCATGCAGGCAATGACCACTTCCCGCTTGTTCATCTTTCCTGTACCGTACCGCAGTGCATCGCTGAGCCCGGTCTTTTTGATCGTCTCTTTGATCCGGTCCTTGTATTTCTTGGTATCGACGAAGTTCAGAGGATCCTTGGAGGTCATCTTGGCGTCGTATTCCTTGAACGTTCCTTCATCGAACAGGATCGAAAAATACTCCCGGCTGCTCACACGGAAATGATGGGTACATTTAGTACAGACCCAGAGGTTCTGTTCCAAAGCACCTTTGTGGATGATCTCTCCGCAGGAGGAGCATTTCACCCACATCCCTTCCGGCATATCTTTCTTTTGATTATCTGATGCGATGTTCTCGGTGGAGCGTCTGAACCAGGACATAGAACCCTTTCGTCAACTAACAGAATGGAACAAAATATCCATCATTCTCCTCTATTTCAATGAAAATTTATGGATCGAGGGCTGAATGAGCGGAATTATGCTTTGTTTTTCGGCAGAGTAGCGACAAAATCGCGCAAATAGAGCGGTTCTGCTGTGGCGTGATCGGGAAGTAGGTATTCGGAACGCCGCCGTGATGCAAGAAGCCCGACAGCAGCCGCGGATAGTTCCGGCTGGACTGTGACGGCATTCATAGATGCGGCATCCAGAACTATCGATGAACGGAGTGTGATGGAGTACGCGGAATCCCGGACGAAGTCATCGGAAGAGTACGAATAGAATGCAAAGTAGGACTCCTCCCGTTTTGCATCGATCATAGCACAGAAGCAAGCACCGTCCACAGGATGCAGGGCGAGACGATGTGCCTCAGCAATTCCATCCAGCGTCGGCACGGCAATGATCGGAACGTCCAGCGCCATGGCGAGTCCCTTCGCCGCACTGAGCCCGATGCGGAGTCCGGTGAAGGAGCCGGGACCGATGGAGACAGCGATGGCTGACAGTGCAGAGCGGGCAGCCGCCGATTCGGTGATGACCTCATCGATGAGCGTCAGCAGCCGTTCGGAATGGATATTCCTTTCATGGACCGAACGGTGCGCCACTACGCTTCCTTCACGGACAAGCGCCGTGCTGCAGATCTCGGTTGCGGTTTCGATCGCGAGGATCATAGGCCTTCGATGGTGATGATGCGTTCCTGTTCGTCCCTGCCCGCTGTGATGCGGACCGTGATGCGTTCTTCCGGCAGACGCTCTTCGATCATTTCCGCCCACTCCACGACACACACGCCGCCGCCGTACAGATACTCCTCGAAACCGATCTCATCCAGTTCGGCAGCATTGCGGAGACGGTAACAGTCAAAATGGAAGAGCGGTATCCGGCCGTCCCGGTGCTCGTTGACGATGGTGAAGGTGGGACTGGTGACCTGTTCGCGGACGCCGAGTCCGCGGGAGATGCCTTTGACGAACCGTGTCTTCCCCGTTCCCAGATCGCCGGAGAGTGCCACCACATCGCCGACGCTCAGATGCGCGGCGAGGGATTCCCCTGCAGCGATCGTCTCCTCTTCGCTGTGTGTGATGATCCGCTGCATGTGTTACTGTTTGGGGTCCATGGTGATCACCGGCAGGATCATCTCTTCCATCGAGATGCCGCCGTGCTGGAAACTGTCGCGGTACTGGTTCAGATACTTGTGATACTCGGTCGGATAGACGAAATAGTAATCTTCCTTCGCAACGATGTAGTTGGTCGTTACGCCGCGCTGCGGTAGTTTGAAATCCTTCGGGTTCTTCAGGAAGATGGACTGTTTGTCATCGGACTTGAGGTTACGGCCGAACTTGTACCGCAGGTTCGTGGATGCTTCCTTGTCTCCGATCACTTTCGAGCCGCGCATGCATCGGACGCTTCCGTGATCCGTGGTGACGATGATGCGGACATCCTTCCGCTCCGCCAGTGTCCGGAACATGCCGAACAGAGAGGAATGCTTGAACCACGTATTGGTCAGCGACCGGTATGCGGACTCGTCCGGCGCGATCTCTTTCAGGATCGGATCGTCCGACCGTCCGTGCGCAAGCATATCAACGAAATTGACGACGATGGCGGTCAGTTTATTCTGTGTATATGAGACGATGTTGGACTGGATCTGACGTCCGTATTCCGAATCCAGGATCTTCACATACTTCGGTTCGGGTTTCAGTGTGATGCGCTTCCGTTCCAGCAGCTTCATCAACAGTTCTTTTTCGTACTTGTTATGGCTGGTCTCGCTGTCATCCTCTCCCTGCCAGAGGTCCGGGAAACGCTGCTCCAGTTCCAGCGGGAACAGTCCGCTGAAGATGGCATTGCGGGAGTACGGTGTGGCGGTCGGCAGGATGGAGAAATAATACTCTTTGTTGATGGAGTAGAGTTCCCGCAGGTATTCCTCCATCACCAGCCATTGATCGAGCCGCATGCAGTCGATCACGAACAGGAAGACCGAGCGCTTGTCATCCAGATTCGGCAGCACGTACCTCTCCATGATATCGGTCGAAAGGACGGGCCGGTTCTCTTTTCTGTTGATCCATTGCTGGTAGTTCTTCTCCACATATTTGGAGAACTCTGCGTTGCTTTCCCGCCGCTGATCGGCCAGCATCTTCTGCAGACCGAGCTGCGGATGCTTGTCCAGCTCCATCTCCCAGTTGGCGATCTTAAGATAGAGGTCCACCCACTCCGTATAGTCCATCGGATTGAGCAGCATCCGCGAGATGGAGGAGAATTCCTGCGTATAATCGCGCGACACCTGTTCGCTCTGCAGTTTCTTCCCTTCCAGGAATTTCTTACAGACCAGCAGGATCTGACTCGGGTTGACCGGTTTCGTCAGATAATCCGATATCTTGCTGCCGATCGCCTCTTCCATCAGCGATTCCGCTTCGTTCTTGGTGATCATCACTACCGGAAGCGACGGGGCGATCTCCTTCACCACAGCCAGTGTCTCCAGACCGCCCTTGCCGGGCATCATCTCGTCCAGAAAGACCAGGTCCAGCTGCATCGTCCGGACCAGCTCGATGGCATCATCACCGTTCGTGGCAGTTTCAACGGTATATCCCTTGTCCCGCAGCAGCACCACATGGGCGCGCAGCAATTCGATCTCGTCGTCCACCCAAAGGATATGTCCTTTACTATGTTCCATGCACGCCTGCTTTCTCTCGTTTACTGGATGGCGATATGCACATCCAGTCCTCCTTCGTTCGACGTGGAACCGGGGATCTTCGATCCCCCTTCGTCCGGTGCGATCTTGGTGTAGCGGTAGAACAACGACGCCGTGACGCGCGAACTGAGCACGTACCGAACGCGGGGTTCCATCTGTGTACGGGTGGAACCTTCACCCGGCGTACCTTTGCTGTTGAACGTCCGTCCCTTCACATCGAAGGTGGTGCGCGAGTTCTGCGCAACGGAGTACGTGAAACTGATATCGATATCGTTCTGCAGGCTCACGCCGAAGAGCGGGATCTCGAATCCGGTCTTGGAGAAGCTGGCCGTGACCGACAGGTCATTGCCGACCGTTTCGACGATGTTCTTGGACGACGGAGTGAGGTCGTACGTGACCGTGGAACCGTACCGCACATTGCCGCTCATCGTTCCTTTGAACAGTTCCTTGAACGAGACGCTCATGCCTGCCAGAGGCGAGAATGCATAGTTGATGCGCTGCGATTCCGTCACCGTATTCCCGTCCGCAGAGCCTTTGAACACTTTGGAATAGCTCGACTGATATGCATGGTCGAGACTCACTTTGGTGGCGAAGGATTTGAAGATGCCGAACTCTTCCAATCCGTCCCACCGCAGCGAATAATTGACGCGCGGGAGGTAGTCCCCGAACACCTTCTTCAGGATCGGCAGCGTTTCGAATCCTTCTTCGAACGCCTGCGCAAGTTTCTGCTCCTGGTTCGGCGTGGTCTCCAGCGGTACATACTCCTCATATTTCTTCTTCACCTGTTCGATGCCGCTCTTGAACATGGAGAAGATGAATGTGGGGGGCAGCGTCAGGAACGACCGTTCAATGGAACCGCCGGCGACCGTATTGAGGATCGTCGTGCGACCGGTGATCGAATCGGTGATGATGGTCTGCGACCGCGAATAGTTCCAACCGAGATTCCAGTTCAAGTCCATCCGCGCGCCGGTCC
>JAVBYA010000488.1 GCA_030824295.1 Bacteroidota bacterium | reverse complement strand
TGCTTCAGGTCCGGTTCGCTCCTGGCGATGTTGGCGAGCACCGTCATAGAGAACGCCTTCGCTGCGATGGGCACGGCGGCGTCCTGCAGGAATCCGAAACAGAGTTCTGCGGCGCGTCCCTGAGAGCGGCGGGGGATGTCGATGAACTGCAGTGAGCGGACGATGTTCCGGCGGAGCGCATCGGAGGCGTCCGTCCGCGCGGCGGCGGTGATGAGTTTGGGGATCCACGGAAGAAGGAGCGAAGGAGTCCGTTCCGCGCAGAGCGTGAGCAGCCACGATGCGCGGAGAACGATATCGGCGTCCTGCGAAAGGACAAGCCGGGCCAGCACGGCAAAGCGTTCCGGGTCACTGCCGATACGGCGGTGCAGGCGGAGCATCGCTGCGCGTGAATACCGCCCGAGCAGTCCTTCTTCGATCTCTTCCCGGAATGTCATCCGGCCCTTCTTTCCGCTGCCTGTCATTGTTCCGGCTCCGGAGTGTCTTCCGCGGCGGGGAGTGAGAAGGAGAATGTTGCGCCGGCATTCGGCTGGCCTTCCGCAGAGACCTGACCGCCGTGCCGGTGCACGATGCGCTGCACAATGGAGAGGCCGATGCCGAGACCTTTGAACTGGTCGTCCGAGTGCAGCCGCTGGAATATTCCGAAGAGCTTGCCGACATTCGACGCGTCGAAACCGACGCCGTTGTCCTTCACGGAGTACCGCACAACATCCCCGTCCCGATGACCGCTGATGACGATGACCGGTGCCTCGACGGTGGCGGAGTACTTGACCGCATTCGTGATGAGATTGGCGACGGCCTGCCGGACAAGTGTTGCGTCCGCGCGGCAGGCGGGGAGTTTTCCGACGATGACGGAGTAGCGGCTCCGTTGTTCATCCGAGAGATGTTCCTGCAGCTGCTCCCGGACGAGTGCGCCCATCTCTATGCGGGCAAGATGCAATTCATCCCGTCCGATCCGCGAAAGGGTGAGGAGTCCGTTGATGAGCTGGTCCATCTTCTTGATGCTGTTGCGCACGATGCCGATGAGCCGCCGGCCTTCATCGTCGAACCGGTCGGAGTATCCTTCCACCAGCATGGCGGAGAAGGAGTCGATGGCGCGCAGCGGGGCCCGCAGGTCATGCGATACGGAATAGCTGAACGCTTCCAGTTCGTGATTGGCCTCGGTGAGCTGGCGGGTGCGGCGGACAACGCGTTCCTCGAGTTCTTCGTTCATCATCCGGAGGGTATTCTCATACACCACCTTGCCGGTGACGTTCCGGATGATGTGGAGGATCTTATCGTCGTCGAATGCGATGAGGCGGGCTTCGTAGTATTCCTTTGTCTCTCCGGAGATGACGGAATACTGGTATTCCTGCATCGTGCCGGATGCCAATGCCTGCCGCAGTTTTGGCTGGATGATGCCGCTGACAAAAGTGCGCAGTTCGCTGGAGTTCCTCATAGGATCGGGCATGTCCGGTGACTGGACCACGTACGGGCGCGGACCGATCGATTCGCCGAGCTGCAGCAGGTCCTCCAGCGTGCGGTTAACGAAGAGTTCCGGCGGTATCAGTAATCCGGCAGTTTCCGGCACATGCACATTCAGGAACCGGCCGTGACTGTCCTGCACGAACATGATGTCCGGTATGGTATGCACGAGCGCGCGGTTGCGGGCCTCGCTGTGTCTGAGACCCTCTTCCGCCGTCTTGCGTTCAGTGATATCCTGAATGAGTCCGTCATATGAGATCAGCGCCCCATCGGCATTGTAGCGCGGCACAAGGGTGTTGCGGACCCATCGGAGGACGCCGTCCTTGCGGACGATCCGGTGTTCCACCGGTTGGGATGCTTTGTTCTCCAGCACGGCGCGGATGCGTTCTTCCACCATCTGACGGTCCTCCGGGACGATCATCGTGTTCCAGAGGAACCGGTCGCGTTCGAACTCATCGACGGAATACCCGGTGACGGCCTGACATCCGGGGCCGTGCTTGGTGGCAGAGACGACATGACCATCCACGGTGACAGTATAGATATAGTCCGTGATGGCCTCGGTGATCTGGCGGTAGCGGAGTTCGCTGGCGTAGAGCTGCTGATCCGCCGTCTTCCGTTCAGTGATATCCTTCGCGAAGTTGGTCGCCTTCCTGAATCCTCCCTGGTCGTCGTACTCGAAGTGCGTGGTCTGCTCCACCCACATAACGGAGCCGTTCTTCAGCCGGACGCGGAACTCCAAAGACATTTTGTGCTGCCGCAGCTCCCTCCAGCGGCGGTACTCGGATTTGACGTGGTCCCGATCCTCCGGGACGATCAGGCGGAAAGAATTCTTCCCAAGCAATTCCGCTTCGGTATATCCGCTGAGGATGAGCATACCGGGATTACAATAGGTGAATATGGCGAAGCGGTCCGCCTCATAGTATGCCTGATGGATGTTCTCCACGATGTTGCGGTAGCGCTGTTCGGACCAGCGGATCTGCTGTTCATAGAGTTTGCGTACAGTGATATCGCGGTTGCTGATACGGCGGCCAAGCTTGCGTCCGTCGTCCGTCACAATGGGCCGGCAGATATGGTTGACCCAGCGCTCCTCGCCCGAGCGGTGAATGATACGGTATTCCAGGGAATGAGGATGATCGCCGTGGAATTCATTCGCGCTGTGCACCGCAACAACATTCCGGTCATCCGGATGGACCATGGCGGTCAGCAAAGCAGGGTCGGCCGTGATCTCTTCCGGGCGGTAGCCGCAGACCCGTTCACAGGAAGGGGAGATGTATTGGATGGCATCGTTCTCATCGATCCACATCTCCCAGTCGTAGGTGAAGTTTGCGACGGTACGGTACCGCTCTTCGCTGATACGCAGCAGTTCGGCGGCGCGATGCTTTTCGGTGACGTCGTGTCCCACACATTGGATCTCGGTCGGAGCGCCGTTCTCATCGGTGATGGCGATGAACTCCCATTCCGTGACAGCAATGCCGCCCTGAGGCAGCTGCTTGTGCAGCGTAATAGGAAACGCGATGCCCGGCTGTGCGACGCACTTCCGTACGATCACATCTACGCTCTCGTTATCCTCCTGCAGGTACGTTGTGCTGGCGGCGGATCCAATGATCTCTTCCCTCCGGAATCCGAATGAACGGCAGAACTGGTCGTTCACAAAAGTGTACCGGCCGGTCATATCGGTGCGGACAACGAAATTCGTCTGGGAATCGATGAGGGATTTCAGCTGTGCGTTACTCATGCGGAGTTCTTCGTCCGCGCGGACCCGCTGCGTGATGTCGGACGAGACGATCAGGCAGAACGTAGAAGCGCCGTTCGCGTCACGCACCAGAGCACCGTTCAGCTCACCGATGAAGCTGGAGCCGTCCTTTCGGACCATCGGCAGCACCAGTTGATGGAAGATGGTGCCGGAGAGAAGGTCAGCAAAATGCCCGGCCGCCTCCGATCGATGGGACGGCAGGACGCGGTCGAGGATGTGCATACCGACGACCGAGTCGCCGGGATCGAATCCGAATGTACGGAGCGCCTGGGCATTCACATCCACGATGGTCCCGCGCAGATCGGTCACCGCCAGAGCGTTCGGCGAAGTTTCGAGCAGCGAGCGGTTGTACTGTTCGCTGGTGCGGAGCGCCGATTCGGCGTTCTTTATCTCCGTGATGTCGAAGAACGATGTAACGAACCGTCCATTCTTCGGGATGGAGGTGGAGACATGCTTCCAGCTCTTGGCGAGATCGCTGTACAGGTCGGTCTTTACCGCCTCGGTGTCGTGCAGATGGGTCTTCCAGAATGCTGTGATGTATTCCGTTGGCATCTGGTAGATCTCCGAGGCAAGTCGTCCGATGACCTTCTCTCGCGGGAGCAGGGCGATACTTTCGAATGCGCGGTTCACCTCCAGGATGCGGTAGTCCACGATAGTGCCGTCCGCATCATACACGAGTTCGTTCAGCGCTACGCCTTCTTCCAGCGCCTCGAAGATGTTCTGCAGGATCTCTTTGTTCTGACGCAGTTCCAGGGCGTTCTTCGAGCGCGAGATGGCCTGCGCAACGATCTGCGCAATGGTCTGTGCCAGCCGTGATTCCTGGTCCGTGAACCGATGCGGTCCGGCATGGTAGATCATGAATTTTCCGATGAGCCGGCGCTCATGCAGCAGCGGGATGAAGCCGAGGGCGCGGATCCCTTCGTTCAGTATCACCGGTCGGAGCGCCGCCAGCGATGGTTCATCGTTCACGTCGGCAACGAAGATCGGCTCCGGTTCTGCGGTATCCGCCGTCCAGGGGGAATGTCCGGCGGCGGCGGCCTTATAGCTGTCCGAAAGTCCTACGGCATCTTTGAACTGCATCACGCCGTTCGTGTCGAACAGGAGGATGGATGCTTTGGGGCACCGTAAGCCCTGGGAGAGGTATTCCACGGCATGGCGGAAGATCGACGCTTTGTTCTGGTCCCGGGAGATATCCTGGACGAGTGAAAAGAGCAGATGCAGTTCGTTGTACTGGCGTTCCCGGTCCTGCTCCATCTGTTTCCGAGCGCTGATATCCTGCGCGAGCGCGATGATCACGGGACGGCCGAAATAGAGTCCTTTACTCAATCGTACATCCTTCGGGAACACCTCGCCGTCCTTGCGGCGGCCCCAGAACTCGAATTGCTGGTTCGCCCCGCGCATCACCGAGCGGAGGATGACCGGGAAGTCGAGATGGTCGTTCAGACCGGGAGCCGAGACGAACTCCGGCGTCTTGCCGATGAGTTCTGCACGGCTGTAGCCGTAGATCGCTTCCGCACCTTCGTTCACGTCGATGAAGAGTCCCTGTTCGTCCTGGATGTAGATGGCATCGAGAACGGTGTTGAACAGACCGCGGTAGCTCTCCTCGCTCTGCCGGATCTCCTGTTCGACGGCGATCCGCGCCTCTTCCGCGCGCTTCTGTTCCGTGATGTTGATGGAGGTGATGAGCAGTTCGCTGTTGTCGCCGCTGAGTAAGGCAACGCGGTTCTCGTACCACCAGATCTCGCCGTTCACTTCAGCAGAAGTGGTGTACGAGCGGACGGTGCGCGAACGGATGGCTTCATCCAGACACCGCCGGACTTCGTCATGGTGGTCCGGTTGGATGGAGGAGTAGATATTTGCACCGATGAAATCCTCCGGTGTATAATTCCCGTCCGCACGATTGATGTACGCAATGACACCTGTGCGGTCCACAATGGTGATGATGGCGGGAGAATTGACCAGATACGCGCGGAACCGTTCTTCGCTTGTCCGCAGCGCATTCTCCATCTTCTTGCGGTCCGTGATATCGCCGAAGATACCCAGGACACCGATCACATCACCGGCGCCGTCGAACAGCGGCACTTTGGTGGTCAGGATGGTGTGCTGTTCACCGTTCAGGACGTAGGACTCTTCCCGTTCCAGCGGCACTTTGCTCTCTGCGACCAGACGGTCATCGGCGCGGTACTGTTCCGCCAGTTCACGCGGGAAGAATTCCAGGTCGTTCCTGCCGGCGATGGCCTGGGCCGGCAGTCCAAGGTCGGCGGCGTAACTTTCATTGCAGGAGATATAGTTGGACCGGACGTCCTTCACGAACACCCGCTGCGGGATGCGGTTGACGAGCATGCGGTACTGCGCCTCGCTGGTGCGGAGTGCCTGTTCTATCCGCTTCCGTTCGGTGATGTCGCGGCAGATGGTGATGATCAACGGTGTATCGCCGATCAGCGTTCCGCTGGCACTGATCTCCACATCGAAGATGCTGCCATCCTTCCGCCGATGTCGGCTCTCGAAGATCTGCCGAACGTTCGCCGCATCGGCGAAGCCTTTCCGTATCTCCGCCTCGGAGAGATCCGCTTCGAAGTCCCAGGTGTGCATCTGCAGCAATTCGCTTTGAGTGTATCCGAGCATTGCGCAGAATCGCGGATTGCATTCTACGATGCGATGGTCCTGACCGAAGACGGCGATGCCGTCGTTGGTGGTGTTCATCAGGATGGTGCGGCGGAGCGCTTCCTGTTCGATGAGTGCGGCGGCGCGTTTGCGTTCGGTGACATCGCGGCAGACGCAATAGACCTGAGGTTCGTTGTTCCACGAGAACAGGCTGAACGAGATCTCGACATCCAGCACAGAGCCATCCTTGCGGCGGTGGCGCGTCTCGAGCACATGCTGTGTGTCGGGTGCTCCCGGCTGCATCTGTTCCATGGCCCGCCGCGTGGTGAATTCGGCGCTGACATCCCAGGAGTAGAGTCCGATCATCTCGCCGATGGCGTAACCGTGCATCTCGGCGAAGCGGTTGTTCACTTCGATGAATCGTCGGTCCTTGTCCAAGATGCCGATGCCGTCATTGGCATGTTCAAAGAAGAAGCGGCGCCGCGCGGCCTCTTCCTTTACCGCGCGGACCGAGCGGATCTTGATCAGCGCCAGATAACATTGATGGACGAACGCTTCGATGGTCGTGGTCTCGACCGTGAGCGGTCCGCGGGTCATGATATTGAGATACCCGAAATACTCTTCCGGTGAGGAGATCCCGATCGAATAGTAATAAGAGACGCCCAGCAGTTTCTCGATCCCGCGGGCCACGAATTTCGGCACATAACCGACAGAGGCTTCGTACAATCCCCCTTCGAACTTTCGTAGGTTCGGTTTGCAGAACTGTTCGGCGAACCCCGGTTTGTTCTTAAAGGTACGGCCGCGTGGATCGTACCGTAGGATCTTTGCACCCATGGTGATAATGGAGTCTTCTATGCCGCCGATCTCCATGAGCGTGCTCGACTCTGCGTTCTCAGAGGTCTTCAGAACGAAGACAACGGAATCCGGCACCAGGGCGATGAACATCTCGGAGATCAAAGAGTACACCCCGGTATCCGTTTCACAATGCGCGAGACGCCGGGATGCTTCTGCGAGGAACCGATGTTGCTCGCTTTGTCTTCGCAGTGTTTCGACCGCTTCATGCTGTTCGGTCACATCCGTGAATGCGGCAACAGCACCGAGGTACGCACCATTGCCGTCGATGAGGGGATAGGTTTCGACTGTAGTGTGGACCCGGGTGCCGTCCGGACGATGGAATGTATAATCGCGGGATTCCTGAAGCCCCTTTTTTCTTCGCTCAATGGCATTGTTCGTCTTCTCGAAATCATCTTTGCTGACGAAGTCGAACAGCGGTCTACCCACGATCATCTCGACAGGGGCTCCAACGATGGATGCCATGCGGGGATTCACCATCGTAGTGACGGCCTTCGCATCGATCACCCAGATCCCCTCATTCAGGTTATGGATAAGGCTCCTGTATTTTTCCTCGCTGCTGCCGAGAGCACGCTGTGCCAGCACCCGCTCCGTCACATCCCGCAGGATGCCGTTCCAGAGGACGTCGCCGTTCTCCATCGTTCTCGGCGATGATTGGAATTGCAGCCAGCGTTCTTCGCCGACGAGTGCAGCCCGGCATTCGTGGAAGAACGGTTCCAGCAGCCTTGTTGTATCCTGACTCCGCTCCAGGAATATCTGCCGGTCATCAGGATGGATCATGGTCACGAATAGGGCTTGATCAGCGATCAGTTCTTCGGCGCTGACACCGCAGAGCTCCTTGACCTGCGGGCTGACATATTCGATCCGCCGTTCCCCGGAAACGGTGCGCCGCCATCGGTACACGACGAACGGCAGTCTGCGGATGAGTCCTTCGTACGATTCCTTGCTCTCCTTCAGTGCGGCATCCTGCCGGTTCTTCTCTGTGACATCGCGCTGCGTTCCCCAGGCATTGATGAGCAGTCCGTCCACCACCGTGCCGGTGAGATTGTTCACCACCGTGAAGGTGTTGCCGTGGCGGTCCCGTTCATTCGTTTCGGTCTCGCGCAATTTATAGCCGGAGGTGATGAAGGCGGTCAGGTAGGCGATGTTCTTCGGGTCCTTCCGGTCCAGCACATCCTTCAGCATGATGCCGGTGATCTCCTCTGCGGTGTTGAAACCGTACATGACGGCGTATGCATCGTTGCACACCTGCAGATATCCGTAGCGATAGAACCAGGCGATCTGTTGTTTCACAGAAAGCCCGACCGTCATCGGCCGTTTCAATCCGAAGCACCAGATCCCTTCCGAGCTGTTGCCGATGAACATTTTGTAGCGGTGTTCTGCCTCTTGTTGTGCAAGCCGTGTGCGGTGCTCTTCGGTGGCGTCCCGAAGTGTTCCGATGATGAGACCGGTGGAAGCATCGATACGGCATCGGAGCGCCAGGAAGCGTTCGTTCGCACCCTTGCCTGTGCGGTGCAGCATCACGTCCATCGCTCCCTGTGCGCGGAGCAGCTTCCAGGAAACGCGGAATGCTGAGCGGTCCTTCGGTGAAAGATGCGGGAGCAGCGGAGAGCCGAGCAGGCGTTTCTGTGTTGTGCCGAACAGAGAACAGGCGCCGGCATCCGCATCCGTGATGATGCCGGAGCGGCGCATCACCAGCACACCGTCCGCCAGCGCTGAGAGCGTCCGAATGATCTGCGGATCAGGAACGGAAGCGGCGGGGGAAGATTTCGATCGGGATGAAGGAACGGTGCGGTGTTTCGGTGCATTCGGCCGCCGGCGGGCGGCGGCACGTGGAGAACCAGACGTTTGAGAAGCCATGATAACACTCCGGAAGGATGGGACCGCGCCGGTTCTATAGAACAGAAGCAAATGGTCGACCGGTGAGGGAACATGCGTTCACGCGGTAACATCAACGGTGCGTCGTACGGTGGATCTGGATCACGTCACTGCAATTGGGTAAAAACTACTGAAATGAAAATCGGCAGTCAACGGATTTTCACGGAAGAACAGAAGTGAAGGGGCGAAACAAGACAAACAGGTATGGTATCACCAACACCGGCGGGATGGTGATTCCTTTCTTTTACTTGAGTCCCTTTTTTCGTATTTTGGACGGTCATAACGCCGTACCGGCATTCCTTTTTTCAACACTTTTCATTCTGCACACGCCTATGGGCCGTATATTTGAAAAACGTAAACATGTGATGTTCGCCCGGTTCAAGAAGATGTCCAAAGCCTTCAACCGGATCGGAAAAGACATTGAAATCGCTGTAAAAGCAGGGGGCGTTGACCCCAAGGCGAATTCGCACCTGCGTATCGCCATTCAGAACGCCAAGAGCGTGAACATGCCGAAGGACCGCATCGAAGCCGCCATCAAACGCGCTTCGAACAAGGACACCTCGGGATATTTCGAGATCATCTACGAAGGATATGCTCCGCACGGCATCGCGGTGGTGGTGGAGTGTGCTACGGACAATCAGACCCGCACCGTCTCCAACGTGCGGCATCACTTCAAGGAATACGGCGGAGCGATGGGGAATTCCGGTTCCATCGCATTCATGTTCGAGCGGAAGGGGATCTTCAAGATCCCGATCGAGAAGATCAAGGATGTGGACGAGTTCGAACTGGAGATGATCGATCACGGACTGGACGAACTGAGCGGGGATGAGAAGTTCCTGTATGTGTACACCACATTCCAGGGATTCGGCTCCATGCAGAAAGCGCTGGAAGAGCGGGGCATCGAACCGGCCAGCACCGAACTGCAGTACATCCCGAACAATACCAAAGAGTTAACGGAGGAACAGGCGAAGGAAGTGACAGAACTGATCGACGCAATGGAAGAGGATGACGACGTGCAGAACGTGTACCACAATATGGCGTGAAGAGCGATTACAAAATTACAAGATTGCACGATTGCAACAACAGAACATCCCGGTGAAGAGCCGGGATGTTCTGTTTTAAACCGCGCCGGTGTGGATGGCATCGTCGCCGAACTTCTTCTTCAGCTTATCGACTGCGCTGAGCATCTGCGTCCGCTTCTCATCCTCGGGGAAGAGGGAAAGTGATTCCTCCTTTGATTCGCTGAACTGTGTGAGCCCCACCCCCAGCAGCCGGACGGTGTTGCGGCGGGCGAACGATCTCAGAAAGAGTGCTTTCACCGCGTCGAACACCACGCGGTCGTCGTTGGTCGGTTCTTTGAGTGTGATGTTGCGGGTGATGGTGGTGAAATCGGAGTAGCGGAGCTTCAGTTTCACCGTCTTCCCCTTCCAGCCATAGCGGCGGGTGTTGTAGCAGACCCCTTCGGTCAGGTCGTACAGATAGCGGAGCAGCTGTTCCGTATCGGCGGTGTCCTTACCGAAGGTGTGCTCGCTGCTGATGCTCTTCCGTTTCCACTCCACATCGAGCGTATCGCTTCCGATCCCCATCGCCGTACGGTGGAAGTAGCCGCCATGCTCGCCGAGGATGTCCTCCAGCGTCTGCGGCGAGAGTTTCTGGATGTCGCGGATGAGGTTGATGTCGTACTTCCTCAGCTCCAGTTCGGTCTTCTTCCCGACACCCGGGATCACGTTGATGTCCAGCGGCGCGAGGAATTCCTTCTCGAGTCCGTGTTCGATGGTGATGCACCCTTCCGGTTTCACACAGCCGGTGGCGATCTTGGAGATCACTTTGTTGGAGGAGAGCGCGATGGTGCAGGGAAGGCCGAACTCCCGTTTCACGAGCGCCTGGAGCGTCCGCATGAGTCCCGACAGATCGTTATTATAGAGCTTCTCGCAGCCGGTAAAGTCCATATACATCTCGTCGATGGACGCCTGCTGCACGATGGGAGCGTAATCGCAAAGGAACCGGTAGAGCTTCTTGGAATACTTCCCGTACTCGCCGTGGCTGCCGCGGACGACCGTCAGCTGCGGACAGAGGTCCACCGCCTGACCCATCGGCATGGCGGAGCGGACGCCGAAGGCGCGCGCTTCGTACGATGCGGAGGAGACCACACCGCGGCGCCCCACACCTCCCACGGCGACCGGCTTGCCGTTAAGCGACGGATCGAGAATGCGTTCCACAGAGACGAAGAAACAGTCCAGGTCGATATGCGCGATGTACTTCTTCATAGAATGGAACCAATGTACGGAAGGGAAGGGGATAGTCAAATTATCAAATTCCAAATTACAAAACGCTTCAGTCTAATAAAAAGAGCGGTCCCGCAGATCGCGCAGAACACCGCAGAAAGGAACAACAATATCGAAACATCAAGTTCCAAATCTTAAGGAGTGGCGGAAGGTTCTCCGACCACTCCGCGCATTTATCAAAATCTAACATCTTCTCTGTTGTCTGAAATCTGTAATCTGTCATTTTCTCTGTTCTAAATTCTCCTCTCGCTGTTTTACTCTATAGTGAATATATTGATGTATCATTGTGCTTCCGTCCACCATTTTGAAACGAATCTATGAAATTCCCTATGCTCTCCCTTCTTGTCTTGCTGATGCTGACCGCCTGTGATACCGAACCGGACATCGCTCCGGCGCCGCCCGCAGCACAGAACCATGAGTTCTGGCTTTCCACGGCGGACAAGTCCGCGCTCTTCGCGAAACAGACTCAGAACATCACCATCTCTTCCGCCAGCGCACCGGTGATCGATGTGGATGCGGCCCAGACGTTCCAGTCGATGGAAGGATTCGGCTTCGCCCTGACCGGCGGCAGCGCGCAGATGATCCATGCTATGAGCGCAACGGCGCGCACGGCCTTGCTGAAAGAACTCTTCGCGACGGACGGGAGTAACATCGGCATCAGCTACCTCCGCATCAGCATCGGGGCATCGGATCTGGATGCGTCCGTCTTCTCCTACAACGACCTTCCGGCAGGACAGACAGACACCGCCATGGCGCAGTTCAGCATCGCGCCGGACAAGACGCATCTCATCCCGGTGCTGAAGGAGATCCTCGCCATCGATCCGACCATCACCATCCTCGGTTCCCCATGGTCCGCTCCCGTCTGGATGAAGACGGGAGGCTCCAGCATCGGCGGAAGTCTGCGCGTGCCGTACTACACGGCGTACGCGAAGTACTTCGTGAAGTACATCCAGGCGATGCAGGCGGAAGGGATCACCATCGCCGCGATCACCGTCCAGAACGAGCCGCTGCACGGCGGGAACAATCCCAGTATGGTGATGCAGGCATCGGACCAGGCCTTCTTCGTGAAGCAGTACCTGGCGCCGGCATTCAAAGCGAACAACATCGCCACGCGCATCATCGTGTACGACCATAATGCGGACCGGACCGACTATCCGCTCACCATCTACGCCGATTCAGCCGCGCGCGCGGTGGTGGACGGGGCGGCATTCCATCTGTACGGCGGCAGCATCGATAATCTGACCGCGGTCCACAATGCGTATCCGGACAAGCATCTCTATTTCACAGAACAGTGGATCGGCGCTCCGGGGAATTTTCCCGAGGACCTGAAATGGCACACCAACAATCTCACCATCGGTGCATCACGCAACTGGTGCCGTGCGGTGATCCAGTGGAACCTGGCAGCGGACCCGAACCAGGATCCGCACACTCCGGGCGGTTGCGATCAATGCCTGGGAGGGCTCACCATCTCCGGTGACAATGTCATCCGGAATCCTGCATACTATATCATCGCGCATGCCTCCAAGTTCGTCCGTCCCGGTTCTGTCCGCATCCATTCCGGCAGGACCGAGGCGCTGAACAGCGTTGCTTTCCGCCGCCCGGACGGCAAGAAGGTGCTGATCGTGATCAACAACAGTACTGCAACGCAGGCGTTCTACATCCGGGAAGGAAGTACCGAGATCGCCACGATGCTCACCGCCGGAGCGGTGGGCACCTACGTTTGGTGACACGCAGGCGCAGCACTATGATCGGTCCATCACTCGTCTCCCCGCGAGTGATGGTTCTCTGATCTTCTCTGCGCGCGCTCCTTTCTGAATCCGCTCCGCGATCCTCCGCGGCACAAAAACATCCAGGAATGATTGCACCGTTACGGATATTTGTTACATTACAATGAAATGCGGAAACACAGAGGCACATAGAAAAGCAAAAACAATTCCTGCCGCAACTCCAGTATGACCGATATCCACGCCTTTTTGAATGCTATCACCATCGTCCTCTGCGTTGCAGCGGTGACGACGGTGCTGTTCCAGCGGCTGCGTCAGCCGGTGGTGCTCGGTTATGTGCTGGCCGGTCTCATCGTGGGACCGCATGTGCCGATCCCGCTCGTGGCAGACCAGGCGATCGTCAAGACCCTTTCAGAACTCGGGGTCATCCTGCTCATGTTCTATCTGGGATTGGAGTTCAGCCTGCAGAAGCTGATGAAGATCGGGTCCACCGCCGGGATCATTGGCGCGATCGAAGTGAGCATCATGCTGTGGGCCGGTTTCACGGTCGGACAGCTGTTCGGTTGGACCGTGATGGAGAGTATCTTTCTGGGCGCGGTGATCTCCATCTCCAGCACCACCATCATCGCCAAGACATTCAGTGAGCAGCGGGTCACCGGCAGACATCGCGAGATCGTGGTCGGGATCCTCGTTGTGGAGGATCTGATCGGGATCGTGTTCATGGCGCTGGTCACCGGCGTCGCCGCCGGTTCGGGGCTTACAGCCGGTCCGCTGCTGCTCATCATCGGCAAACTCGTCCTTTTCCTTGCAGGGGTCATCATCGGCGGTCTGTTCATTGTCCCCCCGATGATGCGGAGCATCAAAGCACTCAAACGGAACGAGACCACGCTGGTGGCGAGCATCGGGTTCTGTTTTGCCATCGCTCTGTTGGCACAGCAGTTCGGATATTCCGTTGCGCTTGGCGCGTTCCTGGCCGGGTCGCTCATCGCCGAATCGGGAGAGGAGAAAGAAGTGGAACAATTGGTGGAACCGGTCCGGGATATGTTCGCCGCGATCTTCTTCGTGTCGGTGGGAATGATGATCGATCCGTCGGTGATCGCACAATACTGGTCCGAGATCATCATCCTGACAGCGGTGGTGATCGTAATGAAATTCTTCGGTGTATCGGCAGGGACGTTCCTCACCGGCGTCAGCATGCGTACTTCCGTGAAAGCAGGAATGAGCATGGGACAGATCGGAGAGTTCTCGTTCATCATCGCCGGCTTGGGTCTCACCCTGAATGAGACCGGAAGTTTTCTGTATCCCATTTCCGTGGCCGTTTCTGCCATCACCACACTGACCACACCGCTCTTCATCGGTGCGTCCGGACCGGCGGCGAACTGGATGGACCGCAAACTGCCGAAGCCGCTGCAGACCTTCGCTACCCTGTACGGCAGCTGGATCGAAGAGGTGCGCGCACGGTTCGAGAATCGGAAGAGTGTCGGACCGGTGCAGCGTCTGCTCCGCCGTATGCTGCTGGATGCATTGTTGCTGGGGGTGATCGTCATCGGTACATCGCTCAGCATGGAGAGCATCATCGGCGCCGTGAGCGGTACGCTCGACGTGTCCGTCACGATGCTCCGTGCCGGCATCGTCCTTACTGCGGCCGCACTGGCGTTCCCGTTCTGCATCGGCATCATCCGCGTCGGCAAGAAACTCGGTATCTACTTCGCGCGCATGGCGCTCCCGGCAAAACAGGAAGGGCGCGTGGACCTGGATGCGGCACCGCGCCGCATGCTGGTGGTGACGCTGCAATTGGGGAGCATCCTGCTGGTGGGATTGCCGCTCCTGGCGGTCTCACAGCCGTTCGTTCCTGCTATACCGTCCATCGGTGTGATGGTGGTGACGCTCGGCATCCTTGCGGTGGTGTTCTGGAGGAGCGCTACCGATCTGCAGGGACATGTCCGCGCCGGCGCAGAAGTGGTCGCCGCAGCACTCAACAGTCACGCGCACGGGAACACAATGCCGAAGAGCGGGGAAGAGCGGCTCTCTGAAGTGCATCAGCTGCTGCCGGGACTCGGCGATCTTGTCTCCGCGGAGCTCTCGAGCGGTGATCCTTGTATCGGGAAGACATTGGCGCAGCTCAATTTGCGCGGTGTGACCGGAGCAACAGTACTGGCGATCATGCGGAAGAACGGAGGAGTGGTGGCACCGAAAGCGTCGGAGCAACTGCAGCAGGGGGATGTGCTTGCATTGAGCGGAACACACGAAGCAGTGGAATCAGCCAAACAATATCTGCGCTCCGCGAACGAACAGCAGTCGTGACGAATCTGTTGAGAACCTTCCAGTCAGATTCTTCGGTCGCATTGAATGAAAACACGAGCCCCCTCAGAATGACGTTGATGCGGATTGAAACGTTGATACAATGATGAGTGCCGGAATGAAACAGACCACGTCACCCTGAACACCGGCTCTTACTTCTTGTCTGCCAGTGATTCAGGGTCTGTCACTGATCAAGGCTTGAATCCCGCCTGGTGTCATTGTCGCTGCCAGTATACAAAATCTGTAGATCATGGTCCGAGCCGTTTCTCCATCATGATATTCGTCCGGACATAACCACTCTTCTGCAGCGGAATCTCCACGAAGCCATACTTGCGGTAGAGATGAATAGCGGAGGTGAGCATGGTATTGGAATAGAGGATGATCGATCGTGCGTTCTTCTCTTCTGCGAACATGATGCACCGTTCCATCAACGCCGCACCGACGCCGCGACCCTGCACCGCTTCCGTTACCGCCATCTTCCCCAGCTCGAACACGTGTTCACCGTGCGGTATCATCGCAACGGTGCCGACGATCGTTCCATCCACTTCTGCAAAGAAGACAGCGCCTCCCGGAGCGATGATATTCCTCTCCGGCTGTGACAGCAGTTCAACATCGAGCGGTTCCAGGGTGAAATACTTCCGAAGCCATTCCTCGTTCAGCAGACGGAAATCATCGCGCCGCTCCTCTGTGTACGGAACGATCTGCAGCATCATTCCCCCGATACATTCCCCGCCCGGTCCAGCGGCATATAGGGATTGTAGGCGATCTCCCACAAATTCCCGTCCGGATCGCTGATATAAGCCGTATAACCGCCCCAGAATGCTTTTTGAGGCTCTTTAACGACCGTAACGCCCTTGGACCGGAGGATCGCTATCAGTGCATCCACCTCCTGCTCCGAGCGGACATTGTGGGCCAGGGAGAACGGACGGAAGCCGCTTCCTTTGGAAGGGACGCCGGCATCCTTCGCCAGTTCTTCGCGCGGGAAGAGGGAGAGGACGATACCGTTCAGACGGAAGAAGACCACGTCGCCGCTGCTGTTCGCTTCCGGTTTCCAGCCGAAGAGTCCTTCGTAGAATTTCCGCGAGACCTCAAGGTCGTTCACGCCGAGCGTGATGAAGGTGAGCCGTTGTTCCATAGAGAACCGTCGGTTATGTGGGATAGCTGTAATGAAGGACCTGTTCCTCGGCCCCGTTCGTTGCACGATAGAACGCCACCGCATGGTCGTCCTCGACATCCGCCTGCACGAACATCTCGGCGGCTCCGATGGAAGTACAGACCGAGCGAAGCTCGGAGAGCAGACAAGTACCGATACCGCGCCGCTGGAATGGTGCTGCGACCGCAAGATCGTACAGATATACTTCGCCGGCAGTGGAGTACACGGACGGCAGCAGATGTGCGGTCAGTCCGCCGACCACGGTTCCCTCATGCACGGCAACAACAAAGAACGTAGAAGCAGAACGCAACAGCGATCCCAGGTGCGCATCATCCGGCTGCTCGAACGGCGGCATCTCGAATTCCTCGGCATAGAGACGGATGAGTCCGCGCAGCAGGCCGAGGTCGCCGGGCGTGAGCTTGTGATAGTGTACGGTTTCCGGTGCGTGCATGCAAGTCTCCTTATCGCTGAAGGACGAAATCAACTTCCAGCAATTGATAATCGGTCACCTTCATGCCGAGCGCGGCATACACCTTTTGCGCTGCAGCATTCTGCTTCTCCACATACAGCCGGATGCCGCAGACGTTTCCCTGCCGTTTCGCTTCGGCCGTCACATGATCGTAGAGCGTCCGGAATATTTTCTGTCCCCGGAACTCATGCGGTACATATACGCTTTGGATCCACCAGAACACACCGTTCCGCCAGTCGCTCCATTCGTAGGTGATCATCAGTTGTCCGACCACTGCGCCGTCCGCTTCTGCGACAAGATAGAAACCGCGCGAGGTGTCATCGAACATTCCGAGCACGCCTTGCAGCGTTCGTTCCGGATCGAGGTCGAAGTGTTCCGTCTCTTTGGCGAGCGCCACATTGTGCCGGGCGATGACCGGGGCGTCGCTGCGGATGCCGGTGCGGATGGTCAGCATAGATTCACCATGATGATGGGAGTATGGGGAAGCGGCGGACGCGCTGTCCGCTAGAAATCGAAGAATAGTCCGATGCTCTGCACCGTTGCGCGGCTGCGGATGAACTGTCCGCGTTCTTCCATACCGGTGCGGTACGTGTAGGCCAGACGCGCTCCGCGTCCCGCATTGTTCTGCGCGCGGATGCCGAGCTGATAGCTTTGCGTGGAACCGTAGTTCACGGCGCCGCGCAGTTTCACATCCGCCGCCGCATAGAGTTCCAGCGGACCGACAAGCGGAATGTTCCCTCCGTCCGCGCCGAACTGCAGCAGGAACTGGCCATCGTTCCGGACATTCTCTAAATAGGAGTGATCGTAATACGCGCCGCCGTAGAGGAAGCCGCGCATCTCCGGCACGCGCTGCAACACAAAGAGCTGATAGTAATCGCGTGCGTAGTTGATCACCGCAGCAGCGCCGCCCGGGGCGAGCACCGCATCATCCACCAGATGATGGCTTGTGTGTCCGGAACCGAGCCGAAGCACTGTCCTCTCCGCCACCGGAATGTCGAACGTGACATCGGCAAAGTAGTCCGCATTGGTCACCTGGAATTTCACTCCGGCACTGACGAGCGTTGTATAGACGGTCCCGGAGACGGTGATGAGGCATTCCAAGCCGGCAACGCGGACGATCGCAGCAGGGAACGAGCCGCCGAGTCCGGCGAAGAATGCTTCTGAGCCAAGGTCCTTCGCGTACGACAACCGGTGCGCTGTTCCGTCCGCCGTGAACGACGGAACGAACGCTGTGTCCGGCACAAGCGTCACGAGCGGCTGCGACTGCGGCAATACAACGGCTGCGCAGAGCATGAGCAGAAGGATGGTCCGTATGGATGCGCGTTGGATCATTGATAAGATGGGTAAGTGAAACCTTGCGAAGGTTGACCATGTGATGCGATACAACCTTCGCAAGGTTATCCTCCGGTGACGCTCACCTATTAATTCAGGAGCAACCCTTTCACCAACGCCGGTTCACCGGTGGTGAAACGGACGCCGGGAGCCGGCAGGCGCACTTTGTTGATCAGGTTCTTGAAGATCTGCCATGTATCACCGTCCGGCAGGATCGCCTGCGTGTTCCAGTCCAGCGAGACAGCGAAGGTCCGTTTCTTCTCGCCGGTATCAGCGAACGAGACGTTCTTCGCCCCCATTCCGACCGCCAGGTTCAGTTCCTTGGGCCAGTACGGCTGTGCCTGTTGCGGCAGCAGGTTGTGCACATCCATGCTGATCCAGTAAATGTGGCCGCTGTAGTCGCTGGCGGGACCCCAGTCCGGGTCCTTCGTGCCGCCGCCCGATGAGGGATAGTAGCTCCACTTATAATTGAAATTATTGAGATAGGGATACTTCACCTGCAGCAGTCCGTAGACGAGTCCGCCGGTATTAAAGAGCAGATCCGGCGCGTTGAACGCCCACTTGGCGAAGCCGTCGCCGAGTTCGATAGCAACGGCATGTGTGGCCGGGACGGCGATGGCGCTCCAGACGGCGGTATTCTCGTCGAAGTCCGCCCATTTCATGAAATCATAGGTCAGATGGAAGATGAGGTACGACGCGTAGGCATGTCCGAGCTTGTCCACGCCATAGCTGCTGTTGTTGAAGTATCCGTCGCTCCAGATGCGGAACTCATGCTGCTTATAGATATAATCCTCGCGCCACCACCATTGGAACTCCAGCGACACGGCCGCCAGGGACCAGGCGATGGTGCCGTATGTGGCGACATCCTTCCGGTGGAGTCCGAGGAACATCGAATCGCGTTCCACGGACTGTGCGCGGAGCGGCATGGCGGAGAAAAGACAGAGGAAGAGGAGTGCTCGTTTCATCATGAGCGAAAATGTACGAACAAATACGATAACTCCATACAGAAAAAGCAATGAAGAATGAGGAATGATGAATGGGTGTAGCGTCCTGAAATACGTTGACAGGTCATCCTAACAAAACATAGGAGGACCTCATGGGCCGCACAGTAAAACGATATAGCATAGCATTCAAACGATCGATCCTTGCAGAATTGGAAT
>JAVBYA010000083.1 GCA_030824295.1 Bacteroidota bacterium | reverse complement strand
GGGGCCTTCTTTGAGTATACCTGGGAGCGGGTCAGATAAAGTTTGGACGGTCCGTCTTCGGGCCGCAGGGCAAGTGCCGCCGTGAATTCGGTGACCGCCTTCTTGAATTGACGGTCGCGATAGTGTGCCATGCCGCGGCAGTAGATCTCCGAGAGTTCGATCATCTCCTTCGGTGCACTTGCTCTTTCCGCCATCAATTCGAATACGCGGATCGGTTTCGTCTTCCCCTTCACGATCAGCAGGTCCAGTTCCCGGCAGAGCATCACATCCTTTACCAGGTCCTGCGTCCGCTCGCTGATCATGATCCTCGTCCCATACTCTTTATTGGCGCCTTCCATGCGTGACCCGAGGTTCACGGCATCGCCGATGACCGTATAATCGAACCGGGCGGATCCGCCGACGTTACCGACCACCATGAAATCCGTGTTGAGTCCCATGCGGACCAGCAGCGCCGGTTTCCCCTCTTCCTTCCATCGGGCGGCGATCTCCTGCGTCTTCTCCTGCATCTGAAGCGCAGCACGGCAGGCGTTCAGCGCATTATTGGGAAGTTCCATCGGTGCTCCCCAGACCGCCATCACCGCGTCCCCCACATACTTGTCCAGCGTTCCTTCGTTCTTCATGATGATATCGGTCATCGCGCTCAGATACTCGTTGAGGATGCCGACAAGGTCCACGGCATCCAGTTTCTCCGAGAAGTTCGTGAACGATGCGATGTCGGAGAAGAACACGGTCAGTTCCTTCTTCTCGCCGCCGAGACGGAGCTTCTCCGGGTGGGCGATGAGTTCGTTCACCACCGAAGGATTCAGATATTGACTGAACATCCCTTTGATCATCGTCTTCTGTTTCCGTTCCGTCAGGTACTGGTAGACGGCGCTGCCGATATAATTGAACAGCACGGCGGCAATGGGGGAAACGACCGGCAGCACCAATTCGTACCGTGCGAATGCGAAGTAGGAGAGCAGCAGGATACCGTCGATGATCCCGGCGATGACGATCACGGCAGCGATCTCGATGATGAACGCGTAGCGGGTCTTGATGGACTTCAGCCATGTGACGATGAGGAACGTGAGCAGCGAGAGCACGGTCACCAGGAGCGCCTCCTGCAGCACGGAGGGGCGGACGAGGTAGTTCTGGTGGATGAGCGTCTGCAGTGCGTTCGCATGGAGCTCTACTCCGTACATCTGATTCCGGTCGGAAGCATCCTGTTCGCTCACCGACACGTTGAACAGGTCCTTCGACTCTGCAAAATACGGTCCGATCAGAACGAGCTTGTCCTTCAGTGAACCATCGTAGAGGATGCCGATATCCGGGTCGTCGAACAGATTGATCGGCGTCTTGAACTCCCGCTCTTCGTTCGTTTCGAACAACGAATCGTCCAGGATGTTCGCGATATCGATCTTGCGGAAGGTCGTTCCGGCGGGTCCATGATAATTGATGAGCATCGACGTACCGTCGAACTTCGGCACCTGCCGTCCGCCGAGAAGGAAATGGTCATCGGCGATCTCTGCGTGCGCCGTGGACGGGAGGTCGAGATACTTGTTCAGCACGGCGAAGGCGAAGGAGGGGATATAGCGTTCCTGGTCCGGAACCTTGGCGAAGGGGATATACCGGCGGTAGACACCGTCCGCATCATTGGGAACATAGACGATGCCGACGGAACTGTCCGCCGGATAGAAGATGGAATGGAAGGTCTCGTCCTCGCGCGCCACGGAGACCTCTTCGCTGCGCAGGTCGGTCTTGCCGGCCACCACCACATTGCGGTACTGAGCGATGGCGGCGAAGAGCTGGTCGTCGTTGTGGGGACCGTTCACATCGGGCTGTTCGAAGGTCAAGTCGATGCCGATGGCGCGCACGCCGGCGCGGTTCAGATTATGGATGGCGCGGGCATAGTAGCTGCGGGGGAACGGGAACCGGTCCGGAACGGTGGTCTCTGTGACGTCCGAGATGGAGATGATGACAACTTCGAGGGAATCTTTGGGGAACGGAAGCGGACCGCGCTTCTCGAACGACCGGTCGATGAAGGAGAGAGCGGTCCGTTCGAAGAACCCGAACCGGCCGAAGGCATCCTGCACGAAGACGATCACGATCGCCGCGATGGCGAGACTGACCGCCGTGCGGACGGCCCACTGATGGAGCCGCTGATCGGATGCCGTGGGTTCAGTGGCCATGTCAGAAATCGATGCGGTAGAGCAGGCTCAGATACGAATCGTTCAGCGAACTGCCGGTGACGGCCGAGGTGGAAGCGGAATTGGCGATGAACTGGTACTGCAGCACTGCCACCTGGCGCGACGTGATGCTGTACTGCAGACTCGTCTCGATCAGTGTCCGCGCAAGATCGCCGAACGTCGGGGCGACCGTCGCATTCCAGCGCAGCACCTCTTCGTACAGTTTGTAGCGTCCGTTGAGCGACACCGTTTGATAGGACATGGAGGTCGGTTCCGTCAGATTCGTCACACTGTTGAACTGCGGGAACGTCAGGCTGCTGATGCCGATGCCGAGCGTGCTTTCCAGTCGTTCTGTATGAACGGTGCTGACCAGGAACGAGGTGTTGAAGGTCGATACGTCCTGCTGCTTGATCGTTCTATCCTTCTTGTCCGAGATGTCCAGATTCAGCGACAGGTTATGACGGCCCCAATAGGCGAAATCGTACGAGGTCTGCAGGAAATACCGTTTGGTCTCATCGTCCAGACCGCGCAGAGCGATCTGTTTGCTCACCAGGTCCAGTCCGGCAGTATCGGATTGGATCGGATTGCTGTTCGAATTCAGACCGTAACCGATGGTGATGTTCGGGTATTCGCGCGAAGGATAGAACGAGACCGCCGTATTCATCGTCGAATACGTGGTGGTCGCGATCTCCGTCCCGGCAGTGTTGTTCTCCAGTTTCTCATAGCTGACGGTCAGGAAGAGCCGGTTGTCCAGCAGACGGAGCCGGTCGGTCACATTGAATCCCTGGATATCCTTCCGGAGCGAGGTCGCTCCGGCGGATGTATAGTCCTTGCCATGCTTGATGAACGAACCTTTCAGGAAATTCCCGAAATAATTGAAGGCAAGTCCGGCCTCGTACACGAGCGATGTTCCGCCGACCGGATTGATCGGGACGAGGTTCTCGTTCGGTGTGATGATGTTCTTCAGGATGGGGAGGAATTGTTTCAGTTGATCCCCTTCGGATTTACCGAAGGTACCGCGCTTGATCGCCGCATCGATGCTGTCCGCATTGAACACCGGGGAGGAGATATCCACGTTGTTCAGACTCGCCGCGACCTGACTGGTGAACTCGATGCGCCGTTCGTCGAACGCGAACATAAGATCGGTACCGAAGACGACATTCTCCTGCGGTTTCACAGTGAGCGGTTTCGACGCATCGTATGCGTCCTTCGCTTTCAGGTAACTGAAGCCCCACTGGAACTTCTCCCCTTTACCGAAACTGGGACGAATGACGGTCATATCCCGTTTCAGGGTGACCGGTGTTCCGTTCAGTTCCACCCCGCGGAGGAGTTCGCCGGTGGCGGCGTTGATATTGAATGCTCCGAGCAGCAGATCGAACGTATACCCGCGGACACGCCGTCCATCCATGATGGTGTAGGGGAATTTGGGATACGCGTCGCCGATGCCCAGTTTCACATAGCGGGCGTCAAGCCCGAAGTAATAGCGGTTCTGCGGCTGGTTCTCCGGCTTCTCTTCTGAGGTGAGGGAGAGCAGCGTCGTTGCCCGGAGGAACTTTGCGTAGCTCCCGTTCGCACGCACGTCCAACCGGTTGTAGGTCTTCTTCGCTCCTTTGATGCTCTCGTTGCGTGTCTCTGCTTGGGCATTGCCGTTCCCGTCGAAGGCGCTTTCGATCTCTTCCATCTGCAGTTCGGACACCACAGTGAACCCGCGGCGAAGGGAGGAGACCTCCTTGCCGGCAGCGTCGTACGCCTGCACGGAAAGGTTCGCACCGCCGCTCAACGCATCAGCCGGGACCGCTTCCGGCGGGACGATGAGCAGGTCGTCGAAGAACATGATGCTGCTGCTCAGATCGATGCCGTTCAGCTGCACCTTCGTTCTGGAACGGTCGATGGTGCTGTCCGCATAGACGAACGAGATGGAGACATAGGTCTCTCCGACCTTCACCATCTCTCCTTCTTCCGGACTGAGGATGATGATCTCGCTGGTCTGCGGCGGGATCGGATCCACGGTGATCCTGGCCGGATTCACTTCCGGATTCTCCAGCGGCAACGATTCAACGGCACCGGTGACGGTGGTCGCAACGATGTACAGTTCCACGAAGGGGAGCATCACATCCGAGCCGGGGATCTCCGCAACGGCCGAATCGCGCATGAGCTGCATCTCCTGCGTCCGGTACTCGGATTGCCCGAATGCGCGGTAGAACAGTGTGACGCGTGAGAGTTCGGAGGACTGCTGCAGTTCTACGGACACGGAGAGCGGCTGACGCTCCATGACACTCTGAGGCCGGATGGCCCGGAGGAACGTATTGATCTGCGCTGCCAATGGGAGTGCCGTGAGGAGGCACAGGATGAATACGCGAGAGAGAGAGTTCATTCGTTGGGATGGGTTTAAAAAATGATCGCTTGCAATCTATCAAAAGTGAGGTAGAGTTGCAAGCGACCAGACATCCCGACAGGCCCCGGAAGAGAGGCCCGATCGATCATTTGTATTCGATGATCATCGTCCGTTTCTTACCGGAAGGATCGGTGAACGGGATCTTCAGTTCGTTCTTCTGTCCGTCCTGCACCGGCAGAATGACCGGGTTCGATTCCGGTGACGATGCCGGTGCACTGAACTCGGTCGCATCGGCAAGCCGCATGACGGCATAGAGTGCGATATTGGGTGATACGACGTCCGCTGCCGGCACGGTGAATTTTGTGGAGCGTTCCGAGAATTGCGCTTTCAGCATCTTGAACGGCTGGTCCTGTTTGCTGCGGTAGAACAGGGACAGTTCTGCGCCTGACTTTTTCAGAGAATCCAATGTGACCGATGCTTCGGTCACTTCAACGGAGAGGACCAGGTCCTGTCCTTCTTTTGCGACCGGTGCGGAGATGGTCAATCCCACTTTAAGGGGACCCGCTGCGCCATCAGTACCGGTGGAATCGGTCTTCGTAGAATCAGTGCCGGAGTTGTTCCCTTCGGGTTTGCTCTCTTCTTTCTTCGTGGAATCGGTCGTCGACTTCTTCAGCAGCCGGCGGTCTTCCGGGGTGGATTCCTGTACCTTTACCGAACCGTTCGCCATGGAGTATGCCGTCTGTCCTGCTTTCACTTTGTATACGGTGTTGGAAACGATGTTCTTGAAATCGATCGAGCCGGTGCCGAGGATCAGCACATCGTTGCTGTCCAGTCCCGCGATCAATAGACCTCCCGTTCCGCGGATCGATGCCACGGAGGTCGGGGTGGAGAATTCGAATTTCTCGTTCGGACGTTTCTTCACTTCGAAGCCGACCTCGCCCCGCTGCAGGTGGACGTTCTTGGAGAATTCCCCTTTGGCGATCTCACCGCTCACGGTCACTTCCGATTTCTCCTGGATGCGGATGATGGAGTTCTCGAGGAACTTCACGATGGCAAAGGAGTTCTCCTGTGTGCGGACAACATCGCCGGCAAGCAACGGAGTGGCAGGTTTGGCTTTTACGAATTCGCCGTCACCGGTCCGGTAATCGACCGTGCCGACCGGCTTGAAGATGGTCGCGACCGGTTTCTTCTTCTGCGCCGGTGCCACGGAAACGATACAGGCGAAGAGGAACAGCAGCGTAATGATCGAATATGAATGTTTCATGGAGATTCCTTTCATCCCTTAATCTTCGAATCGGACCGAGGTGATCCTGGTCTTGTATTCCATCAGCAGCTTCTGCAGGTCCTGTGAACTGAGTGTGACGCCGTTCAGCAGGATGCCGTTCGCGTTCACCTGCAGGTTCTGGTCCTGGATGAGATTGATGATGTTCTGGAAATCGGTACCGCTGAATGTCGTCTGCAGGGTGTTCAGGATCACTTGTCCCTGCGGATCGGAGATGACGAACGAACGGATGGAACGGAGCGGATCGACATTCACGCCGAACGCGGAGACGACACCGTCCAGCACGAGCACGTACATCTTTCCCCGCTCCAGCTGCCGCGGTCCGCGCACGAACTCCACACCCGGACGCGGGGCGGCGCTCTGCGGATAGGTGAACGAACTCATATTGCCGGTCAGTTTCCGGTCGATGTTGACCTGCAGGAAAGGATCCGAACCGCCGATGGCATCTTCCAACGACTGATGCTCGGGGCGCTTTTCATAGACGGAGATCGTCACAGCGCGGGTATCGTAGGTCCAGGAGAACTGCGGGAACGGTGTCGGGTAGATATACCCGTTCGTGAACGGAACGTCGAGCACCGCCGTGGTCGGGTTCGTGACATTCACCGAGCGGTAGATGTGGATCGGTGCATCCGAGACGGCAACGCCGCCCACACTGTCCACGGTGATGATAACGGTGATCTCGTACAATCCGGAGGGGACACGTCCGCCGCTGGTCGGATCGAGGATCTTATCCTTCAAGCGTGATTTCAGTGCTTCGTTCACCGATGCACTGATATCGATGTCCGACGAGGGATTGTCGACATCGGTGCTCGTAAAGATACGTCCGGTCACCGGGATAAGGAACGGTTTCAGCGTGCGTGCGGGTCCGTTGAAGATCGATTCGGTCCGCCGGTCCTCTTCGAGCGTGACGTTCGCCGAGAACTGCATGCTTGCCTTCACCGGCGCTCCCGCGATGTTCATGAAACTGAGAGAGAAGGTGCTCGGTGCGATCACTTTCAGTTTCTCCTCCATCGGGTCCACAAGGACCGAAGCGTTGATGATGTCCGCTTCTGTGATGACGGGAGTGACCGTGAGATATTTGTTCCCCTCCGCCGAAGCGATCGAGAGGAAACCGATGATGAGTGCTGCCAGGATCTTATGATTGTTCATTCTGTACTCCTTGAATTCCATATGCAAAATAGAGGATTTCCCCTGATGCATTGTGTTGAACGTCACCCTGAACTGTCACCGCTGCGGGAGACGGACCGGTTTCAGCCGAAAATGTCATTATAGAGGACAAAGACCATGAACGCCAGCAGGATGGCCATACCGGCCTGTTGGATGCGGATCTGTACGATGCCGGGAAGAGGGCGGCGGAAGATCGCTTCATATAATAGAACGATCAAGTGACCGCCGTCGAGCGCCGGGAAAGGAAGGATGTTCATCACCGCAAGGCTGATGCTGAGCAATGCCGTGAATGCCAGGAAGCTGATGATCCCCACTTCCGCACTGCGCGTGGCCATCTGGGCGATCTTCACCGGACCGCCGACCGACTTTGTGAACTCCGCCTTTCCGGCGATCAGCTGCCAGATGGACTGAGCATAGAGTGTGGTTGCGCTGATGGTCTGGCGGATGCCGCGCGGGAAGGATTCGAACAAGCCGTATTGTTTCACCAATACGGGGCCATTGTACCGGCTGCCGACCGTGATGCCGATGCGACCTTCGGCGGAAGGGGTCACAGCGATCGTCTTCATCTCGCCGTTCCGCTTCACGGTCACCGGCACTTCCTTCTCCGGGTTCGCGCTGATCAGCGTGATGACATTCTCCTGATTGAACACGGAGATGCCGTTGATGGAGAGGATGACATCATTCGGAAGCAATCCGGCCTTTTCTGCCGGTCGTCCGGCGACAACGTCATTGATGACCGCTTCGGTGTTGTTCGGAACGATACCGAACGTTGTCTCGGAGATATCGGGAATGGAGGAGTGCGGAATGCTGATGGTCATCGGCGCGCCGTTCCGTTCCACGGCCAGCGTGATGTCCTGTCCCATGAAATCCACATAGATCGACGCCTGGATCATCTCCCAATGTTCCATCGTTTTTCCGTTCACCGATACGATCCTGTCGCCGGTGCGCAGACCGGCATTGGCGGCGGGGGAATCTTTGATGACGATGCCGACCTCGGTGGTCTGCATGAACGAATCGCCCTGTACATAGTTGATGCCCCAGAAGATGCCGATGGCCAGGAGGATGTTCATGATGACGCCGGCAGAGATGACGATCATCCGCTGCCAGACCGGTTTGGACCGGTACTCCCACGGCTTCGGTTCACTGGCGGCCAGTTCCGTATCCAGACTCTCGTCGATCATCCCGGAGATCTTCACATATCCGCCGATGGGGAATGCGGAGACGCGGTAATCGGTATGGTCGTTCAGTTCCAGGTCCTCCTTCAGTTTCCCGAAGGTGAAGCCGGTGACCTTGTTCCAGCCGAAGACCCGGTTCCCCATACCGATGGCGAACACTTCCGCCCGCATGCCGCAGGCAATGGCGGCAAGGAAGTGTCCAAGTTCGTGGACGAAGACGAGGATGCCGATGGTGATCAGGAAGTACAGGATAGTGCTGATGGTTTCCATGTGTTACGATACCTTTTGGGATTGGAGAAGTGCGCGTGTTTCGCTGTCTGTAGTAACAATTTCTTCCAGGGAAGGGTTCGCCAGATTCGAATGCTGTTCCATCGCCGAGCGGACCATCCGCGGGATGTCAAGGAAACCGATCTTTTGCTGAAGGAATTGCGCGACCGCTACTTCGTTCGCTGCGTTCATCACTGCCGGCATGGTGCCCCCTTCTTTGATTGCGTCGAACGCCAGCTGCAGGCACGGGAACCGCTCACGGTCCGGTTCAAAGAAGGTCATCTCGCCGAGCGACGGGAAGTGGACCCTCGGGAATCTGGATGGGGAACGCGAAGGATAGGTCAATGCGTATTGGATGGGGATCTTCATGTCCGGAATGCCGAGCTGCGCTTTCACCGAACCGTCTACGAACTCCACCATGCTGTGGATGATGGACTGCGGATGCACCACCACTTCGATGCGCTCCGGCGGGACGCCGAACAGCCAGTGCGCTTCGATCACTTCCAGCCCTTTGTTCATCAGCGTGGCGGAATCGATGGTGATCTTGTTCCCCATCGACCAATTGGGATGCTTCAGCGCCTGTTCCAGCGTGACCTGCTGCAGCTCGGCCATCGGCTTCGTTCTGAACGGTCCGCCGGAAGCGGTCAGGATGAGTTTATCCACCTTGTTTGGCAGTTCACCCGCCAGACATTGAAAGATGGCAGAATGTTCGCTGTCCACCGGCAGCAGGTCGACATGATGTTTGTCCACCAAAGGCATGATGATCTCGCCGGCAACAACGAGGGTCTCTTTGTTCGCCAGGGCGATCTTCTTTTTTGCCGTGATGGCGGCGATGGTGGGGCGGAGTCCGGCGAACCCGACCAGAGAACTCACAACGATATCAACATCCTGCCGCTGTACGATATCCAGAAGTCCCTGTTCCCCCAGCAGTACCTCCGTACCGGGGGGAGCATTCTTCTTCATTTCCTTGACAGCCGCGTCGGAGAAGACCACCACGCCGCGGGGCCTGAACCGGCGGACCTGTTCAAGGAGCAGGGTGGTGTTGGTGTGACCGGTGAGATATGTGATCCTGAAATCCTTCGGGAATCCTGCGACCACATCGAGCGTTTGTGTGCCGATGGAGCCCGTGGAACCGAGGAGTGCAATGTTCTTTAACAATCGTACGCTCTATAATAATTGGTCCAGCAATCAAAATACTTAAATAGAGCGATGGATGCAACGAAACGGCCGGAAAGCCGGAAACTGACCGATCTCGCCTATCGTCGGTTCTTTCCGATAGCGGCAAGGATGGCATATCCCACCACTGCGGAGACCGCCGAGGCGCACAGAATGGCGATCTTGCTCACGATCAGCGGTTCCGGATTGTTGAACGCGAGTCCGGCGATGAACAGGGACATCGTGAATCCGATCGCACAGAGCCAGGTCATGCCGTACAGCATTCCCCACGAGACATTGGCAGGAAGCACAGCCAGGTTCATCCGCACCGCTGCCCAGACGAACGCGAAGATCCCCGCCTGTTTACCGATGATCAGACCGAGCGATACGCCGAGTCCCACCGGCGAGAGGAGGGCATCCAGGACGCTTCCCTGGATGGTGACACCGGCATTCGCCAGGGCGAAGATCGGCATGATGAAGAAGGCCACATACGGCTGGAGTGCATGCTCGAACCGATGCAGCGGGGATTGTACCGCTTCACTCAGTGCGGCGATCTCATGGATCTGTTCATTCTCTTCCGAGTGTCCCATTCCGCGTTCCAATGCGTCGACCGACTCCCGCGTGTCGCTGATGAACTGTACGGTGTGTATCTTCGAGCGGACCGGGATGGTCGCAGCGAGGAGTACACCGGCGATGGTCGCATGCACTCCCGATTTCAGGAAGCAGAACCATAGACCGATGCCGAGCAGAGTATAGACCGCAGTGGAACGGATGTTCATCCGGTTGGCGATGAGCAGCAGCAGAAAGAATCCTCCGCCGGCGGCGAGGATGCCGAACGACAGTTCCTGTGTATAGAAGAGTGCGATCACGAGGACCGCCCCCATATCATCGGCGATGGCAAGTGCCGCAAGGAAGACTTTCAGACCGGTCGGGACCTTGTTCCCCAGTAATGCCAGGATTCCCAGCGCGAACGCGATATCGGTCGCCATCGGGATACCCCAACCGTGCGATGTCTCCTGATCGCCTGCGTTGAACAATAGATAGATGAGCGCCGGACCGATCATTCCGCCGAGTGCGGCGATGAGGGGGAGGAACGATTTCTTGAACGACGAGAGCTCGCCGACAAGGATCTCCCGCTTGATCTCCAGACCGACAAAGAAGAAGAAGATCACCATCAGTCCGTCATTGATCCAATGCAGCAGCGTCTTGGACAATGACGCTGCCCCGAAGGAAAGGCTCACATGTTGTTCCCAGACGGCGGTATAGCTCTCCGACCAGGGAGAATTCGCCCACAGCATTGCGGCTGCCGTACAGAGCAACAGTACGATCCCTCCGGAAGTGCTTCCCTTGAGGAACGCATTGAAGGATTCACTCAGTTTTGTTATGATTTGCGGCGGTTGTTTTCTCATGGTGTTTCCCGGTGTGTTGATCGATCCAATGGACGTTGGAAGGACAGTGGATCAATGGTCCCCATCGGATCCCTCATTCTTTTTCGACTGCGGCGTCCGAATGACTTTGATGATGAAATATCCTGCCAGTGAGATGATGACCGTCCAGGCGGAGGCCATGGTGATAAGTGCTTCAGTGGACATATTGTTCCCTTTCGCATCGGCATAGTTTCCATAGGTACTGCACATGAAGCAGTATACCGAAACGACGGGGATGTCAACTTGTGACCGGCCCGCCGAAGCAGCAAACTTCAATGTGCCATCTATTATAGAGCATGGAAGCAGATGTTATGCGAGAGGCGGATCGCGGGGTTTGGAAGGGAGTGATTCCAAATAGGTGTATTTGGAGGGGAATCCCGGTGTAATATACGAATGGCGGAGCAGGTCCGTATCCAGTCGAACCTCCACGGCTCCGACATGGACCGATTGTTCCGACGGGACCGATAGCTGGAGCGTTGACTTGACAGTCCATACCGGAGAGCCGGGAATGGGCTGTGATGATCTTCCACCGGTCAGCTGATGTTCTTGATCGCCGGAGTTGAACAACTCCCGCAGCAGAACAGTATTCCCTGCTGCTGCCACGAAGGCATAACTGAAGAGCAATACGCCCGAGAGTGTTCTGGTGATCGTCCGTTTCATGGTATAATATACTACGGGAGAGCGGGCTTTTCAACCCAAATCGGTTGGCCGCTTCGGTCGGTCCGGATGTGCAGGGGACTGGGAAAGCGTTCTTCAAATCCTTATATTCCACCATGCGTATGATCTCCATCATCATCGGCTTGATTGCTCTCTTCGGACCGCTGCACGGACAGCAGGACCAATCCCAGAACATGTTCCGTCTCGCGCAGTCGTTCGAGCAGCAGGGGGACCATGAACGCGCGCTTCCCATCTATGCCGATCTGTTCCGTTCGGATTCCTCCAACTTCGTATATTTTGATGCCATGCGCCGCACCTTCGTGCAGCTGAAACGGTACGACGATGCCATCCGCATCAGCAAACGCCGCTCGGCACTCGCACCGTTCGATGCAGCGTTGATCGCCAACATCGGCTCGCTCTATGCCATGTCCGGCAATGAGCGCGCCGCCGATTCAGCATGGAAGGCGGCACTCGCCTCCGGCTGGAAGAACCACATGACCTATCGTGCCGTGGCGAACGAACAAATGAGCCAGCGGCTGTTCGATAAAGCCATCGCAACGTACCGCACGGGACGGAAAGAGATCGGGGATCCGTACATCTTTGCCAACGAACTGGGATACCTTTACTCGTTCATCCTGGACCATGCGAACACCGCACGCGAATATCTGCTGCTGCTCCGGCAGAACGAACAGCAGTACGATTTCATCCAGACTCGGCTTGCGGCGGTCGTTGCGCGGCGGGACGGACTTCCGGCGGTGACCGCTGTGGTGGAAGAAGAGCTTGCGTTGAAGCAGACCATCCCGCTGCTCCGGCTGAAGATCTGGCTCTGTATGGAAGGGGACCGTTTCGCGGATGCCTTCCGTGCCGCGCAGACGGTGGAGTCTCTCGTCAATTCGAACGGACAGGAGATCTTCTCGTTCGCCGAACGGGTGTTCCGCGAGAATGAGTTCACTGTTGCTGCAGATGCGTACCAGTTGTCCCTGAAGAACAGCGACCGCCCTTCGTTCGGTCCCGCCGCCCGGTACGGTTATGCACGCTGTGTGGAGGAGTTGAGCCTCCGCTCCGCTGCGGCGCCCGGTACTGTAGACAGTGTGCGGTCCTTCTCAATGGCCATCTCGCTCTATTCCTCTCTTGCGTCAGAGTTCCCATTCACACCGGTCGGCGCGAATGCATTGTACCGCATCGGCTGGATCCGTTCGAAGTATCTTCACGATCTGGACGGTGCGCGCCGCGTGTTCGATTCCGTCCTTACCACAGCGCCGGCCGGACCGATGGTGCCGACGGTGCTTGCGTCCATCGGTGAGATCCTGACAGCGAAGAACAAACTGGAAGAAGCGGCGGCGACCTACCGGCGGATGAGCACATCGCAATACTCCACGGCGGACCAGCGGACGATGGCGGTCTTCCGAATGAGCGAGATCCTCTTCTTCCGGAACGATCTGGACAGTGCGCTGGCATTGCTCAAACCGCTCACCGAGAATCTGAAAGCGGATGAATCCAACGATGCGCTGCTCCTGCAGTATTTCATCACGGAGAACCGTCTGCAGTTCACTCCGGCGCTCCGGCAGTTCGCCCGCGCAGAGCTGCTCGCCCGTCAGTTCGATCTGGGAGCAGCCGTGCAGGAGTTCCGATCCATCGCGGATCTGTATCCTGCTGCACCGTTAACGGACGATGCGCTGCTGAAGGTCGCGGAATATTCCATCCAGCTGAAGCGCTTCGCGGATGCAATGGCAGCGTACAACACAGTGTTGGATGAATACCGGGAAAGTACGGAGCGGGACCGGACGCAATTCCAGATCGCGGAGCTCTATCACTACCATCTGCTCGATAAGCAGAAGGCCATTACAGCGTACGAGATCGTGCTGTCGGAGTATCCGCTGTCGCTGTTCGCGGACGAAGCGCGGAAACGGATCCGTGTGCTGCGGGGGGATTCGATCTGATGGACCTGGAACGTCTGCGGGAATACGCATTATCCAGACCCGGGAAAGTGACGGAGGATTTCCCGTTCGATGACGAGGTGCTGGTCATCCGTATCTTCGGGAAGATATTCCTTCTGACGAACGTGAATGGGGTGCCGCTCACCGTCAATCTGAAGTGCAGCCCGGAGCGTGCGCTGGAACTGCGCGAACGGTACACCGAGATCCAGCCCGGCTTTCACATGCATAAGAAGATGTGGAATACCGTCGATCTGAGCGGACGGTTACCGGAACGGCTGGTGATGGAACTGATCGACCATTCTTACGATGAAGTGGTGAAGAAGCTGACCTTGAAGCAGAGAGAAGAACTTGCGAAGGGAAAAAATGGAAGTAGAAAGTCAAAAGTTAAAAGTAAAAGCAAAGGATAGACGTTTCGCGTTACGGAAGGTACTTCAGGGGGACAAAGGAACTACGTTCTAAGATTCCACTTCTTACATTCACTTTTCACTTTTGACTTCCAAGATGTTTTGTCCGAGCGCTAGTCGAGAAACTCCCACGAAACCCCGAACCGGACATTCCGCTGATACATCGGATAGACCGGAGCCAGCAGATAATCCGCATTGGTGATGTTCTCCCAGATCAAATGAACGTACGCATCGCCGATCTTTCCGACGGCGAACAGGTCCACTGCACCGGACGGACCGAACCGCAGTTCTGTTGAAGGTATCCACACACCGAACTCATCCAGAGGACGCATCCCGGTCTGTCGGGACACGTACGTTCCGCGGATCCCCGCACGAAGATCCAACGCCCCCTTCGCAAGAAATCCTTCATAATAGAGTGAGCCGCTCACCGTCAATTCCGGTATCACCGTGAGAGTTGTACCATTCCTCGTCCAGGATGGCAGCTGCAGCAGTGTGCCGGTCCCTTCAAGATGGAACTCATCCACAACGATGTGTCCGAAAACGGAGAGAGACTGATATCCATGCTCCCCCGGAAAATAATATTCCGAGCTGTTGAACGTTCCGGAAGGGGAGAGTGTATCAAAAAGCACGGGAAGGTTCTCACCGGTGAAGCGGAGTGTAAAACCTCCGGTGAAGAAGGAACCGGTGTTCACCTGCATCCCTGCTTCGATGCCGGAGAATGTTTCGGTGGAACGGTCCGCATAGACCATGCTCGTTGCGGAAGGAGCAGTTCCCTGACGGTCATCGATCAGGTTCTGCGTGAATCCGCCGAACAACTGCAGCGCATGACCGAAGGATATGGTCCCTCTTGCGCCGGCATGCGCCGTGAAATGGTTCGGACGCTGCACCGCCGTGCCGAATCCGGTCACCGAGAAGAACGAATCGCCGAACAACTCGCTCTTCGCTCCGGCGGTGATGATGTCCTGCGATTGCACCCGTTTCAGGTCCGCATAGCTGAGAAAACGCACGCCGGAGAACTGCGAGAAGAATTGCAGTTTCGTTCCGCGTCCGATCGATGCGATATCCCGCATTACGGTGAGCGTATTCGTCACCAGACCGCGGTTCTCTTCGTCCCGGTATTCACGCAGCCGGTCGAAGGAATACACGGACAATGTTGCCGAGACGACGGAATCAGTGAACGGAAAGTAGGACGCCGAGAGATGGTAATGACTGTTGAACTGTTTCTCGAATGATTCGCTGTTCAGTACGGACGCCGTCAGTCCGTCATACACGTCCGGCGATGACAGCAGGTCCACACCGCCGTGCAGTCCGGTCCAGGTCCGGTCGTAGGAATAGGAGAATGCCAGGTTGAGGCTGTTCGAGATGTTATAGCGCAGTTTCGTCCGCAGCGTCCAGGAATCGGTGTTGGAGTTGATGAAACGCGCCCGGTAGTTCTGTGTTCCTTTGCTGGAACCGAAGCCGTAATGACTCAGTGCGAAGGAGAGATTCACACCGTTCATGATGTTCTGTGCGAACATCGCATCGGTCTGCGTGTACCCGGAGACCCCCTGGCTGTAGCGGAGCCGCGTGATGGCGCGGTTGTTGTCGAAGTTCTTGGTGATGATGTTGATCGTGCCGCCGCCGGAACGTCCGTCATAGAAGAGAGCATCCGTACCGGTGATGAGCTCTACACGGTCCACAGCATCGGGCGCGAGCAGCCAGAGATTGTACGTGCCAGTATTGTGGTCATTGTAAGGGATGCCGTCCACCAGGATGGCGATATTCGTCCCGTCGATGCCGTTGATGTACAATTGATTCTGTTGTCCTGCACTTGCCAGGTCCCGCACGAACACTCCCGGTTCCCGGGCGATCACGTCGTACAGGGAACGGTAATCATCGAAGATGATCTCCCGCTGAGGAATGACCGCTGCGGCGCCGCCGAACGGATCGATGGAACCGACCTCAGGGATCGGAGTGATGATGATGAGCGTATCCTTCCGCACTGCCGTCGTGTCCTTCCGTACCTCCGATGAATCCTTCAGAACCTTCGACGTGTCCGCCGATTGAGCGGCAAGGGAAGAGAGGCCGATGATGAGTGCGCAACATATGTGGAAAGTTCGATGCATGGTCAGACGGGGGAGAAGTGCGGTTCGGTCAGATGGACGAACATCGCGTTGCTGAAAGAGAGCGCGGCATTCTTAGCCGCTGCGGCGTCCGCGAACAGTCCGTACACGGTGGAACCGCTGCCGGACATGACCGAAGAGAGGGCTCCGGCAGAAAGCAATTGCTGCTTGATGCTGCCGATGGACGGGTGGTGTTCGAAGACCACCTCCTCGAAATCGTTCACTGCGGAAAGGACCGTACCGAGCGGGTCGGCGGCGAAGCGTTCACCCAGGGAGGGACGTTCAGGGAACGCTCCATTCCGTCGCGCTGCCAGCGCTCCGTACGCCCAGGGAGTGGAGATGTGGATATTGGGATTCACCAGCAGGATCCAATACGGCAGGTCCAGTGGAACAGGCCGAAGCGTTTCACCGCGCCCTTCCGCATAGGCAGTGGAATCGGTCAGGAAATACGGCACGTCGGACCCGATGCGCAGCGCGACGGAATGCAGCAGCTCCATCGGTGCCGGAACGTTCCAGACCATCGGCAGCATCCTGAGAACAGCCGCAGCATCGCTGCTGCCGCCGCCGAGCCCGGCTCCCGTCGGTATCCGCTTGGTGATCGCGACCGATGCTCCCGTGTGAAGTCCCAGAGCATTGCGGAGCAGTTCTACCGCTTTCCAGCAATGATTCTGTTCGTCGGTCGGCACGCCGGGGACGGAACACGTGACCGTGATCCGGTCCGAAGGTTCAACGGTGATATCATCGCACAGTGCCGTTCTGTGGAAAATGGTCTCGATATCATGGTATCCATCCCCCCGTTTCCCGACAATGTGCAGTCCCAGGTTGATCTTCGCATATGCGTGTCCGTTCATAGCGTTCAAGATACGAGAAGATTGCAGAATGAGCAACAATTTGAGTGCCGGGAGCACTTTGTAGTTGATTTTTTAGCGGGGTTTGGCTATTATTTCTTTGTTATTGTTTATTATAGACTATGCTCCACCTTACTTGGGGAACCTATGGCACAGCCGTTCAATATCCTAGTTGTCGATGACGAAGACGCACTACGCAATGTTCTCAGCAGTGAACTGCAGGGTGAAGGCTATTCCGTCGTCTCTGCTGCCGATGGCGATGAAGCCATTTCCATTCTCGAGCAGCGTTCGTTCCATCTGGTTCTGTTGGACATCAAGATGCCGCGTGTGGACGGGTTCGAAGTGCTGAAGTTCATCAAAGAGAAACGCCCCGATGCCAAGGTCATCATGCTCACCGGTTTCGCCGATCTGAAGAATGCCATCGAATCGAAGAAGCTCGGCGCAGAGGATTTCGTCAGCAAACCGTACGATCTGGTGGACCTGCTGACGACCATCGAACGTGTACTGTCCGCAGAATAAGTGTCCCGCTCTTCCCGTTCCGCAGTAAAGGTCTCCAATGGTTCATGATCACTCCATCCTTGTCGTTGATGATGAACCGAGCGTCTGTTTCCTCCTGAAAGAAGAACTCACCGAACAGAAACGGTACGACGTCATCACCGCGAATGACGGCGCTGCTGCTATGAACATCCTTCAGCAGCGTCCCATCGACGTCGTTCTGCTGGACGTGAAGATGCCCCGCGTCGGCGGCATGGAAGTCCTCAAGTTCATCACCGAGCATCATCCCACCACCATCGTCATCATGCTCTCCAATTACGCCGATGTGAAGACCGCCATCGAAGCAACGAAACTCGGCGCGTACGATTTCGTCGGCAAGCCGTACAACCGCGACGAACTCCTCGCAACGGTGAATCGTGCCGTGCAGCACCGGCGGCTCACCATCGATGTTGAACTGATGAAGTATGAACTTTCCCGCAAGGAAGGGGAGCGCGGCATCATCGCGAACAGTCCTGCCATGCGGACCATGCTCGAGACCGCCGCCAAGGTCGCTTCCAGTGATTCCATCGTGCACATCCATGGACCGAGCGGTTCGGGGAAGGAACTCGTTGCCAATCTTCTGCATAATGAATCCAGCCGGAAGGACCGTCCGTTCGTCGTCGTGAACTGCGCATCGCTGCCGGATGCGCTGCTGGAGAGCGAGCTCTTCGGTCATGAGCGCGGCGCGTTCACCAACGCGCATCAGATGAAACAGGGACTGGTCGAAGTGGCGAACGGCGGGTCGCTCTTCCTGGACGAAGTCGGAGACATCAGTCCCATCGTGCAGCCCAAACTGCTCCGCTTCCTGGAGACCGGCGAGTTCCGCCGCGTGGGCGGCACCACCTCCATGCAGGTGGATGTGCGCATCATCTCGGCGACCAATAAGGACCTCCAGCAGGAGGTGAAGGCCGGACGGTTCCGCGAGGACCTGCTCTACCGATTGAATGTCGTCACGCTCCGCATCCCGCCGCTCAAGGACCGCAAAGAGGATATCCCGCTGCTGGTGGACCACTTCATCAAACGCAAATCCAAAACAAAGACGCTGAAGACCGTTTCCGGCGACGCACTGCAGACGTTGATGGCGTACGATTGGCCCGGCAACATCCGCGAACTGGAGCATGCCATCGAAGGGGCGGTGCTCATGTCGCACGATATGGTCATCTCCGCGAAGGATTTCGTTCTGATGCAGAACTCCGCTGCTCAGCCGCACAGTGCTGAAACGAACGGCGCCTCTCCGGTGATGACGATGGAAGAGCTCGAGCAGCTGCACATCGAACAGACCCTTCGCCGCTTCGACTTCAACCGCAGCAAGACCGCCAAAGCTCTCGGCATCACACAGAAGACCCTCTATCTCAAGATCAAACGCTACAAGATCCCGGTGACCGAACCATCCTGACCGTCACAGCGTGATCCTCCGTACGGACCTCCTGTTCCTCCGTTCTTCCGGCTGTACCCGCTGTAACTTTTTGTCCCTGCTTACGAATACATTTGGGTTGGTATTCATCACAAGCACACAAAAGGATCAGATCATGACACGACAGACTGCGGCAGTATTACTCACATTGACACTTTCCGTTTCCGCCTTCGCTACAACACCCCGTTCGTCCGAATCCATCGATTGGTCCAAAGCAGAGAGGAATTATGTGGCGGCACTCGCATCCGACAATCTCGGCCTGCGGCACAGTGCGGCATCCTATATCGCCGAATACCGGCTTCCCGGTGCGGTCGTTTCCCTGATCAGCGTGCTGCAGAGCGATAAAGTGGAGCAGATGCGCATGTCCGCAGCGCAGGCACTGGTGCAGATCGGGAACAAAGAGGGACTGGATGCCGTCCAAGATGCAGCAATGTATGACGGCAGTGAGAAAGTAGCGAAATTCTGTGAGCAATTACTTGCTTCCGAAGACGGCTCCCTGAGCCTGAAGTGATAGACCAAAAATACTGAGAGATCTCATCTCTCGCATGAATTGTCAGACAGCAGCGTTCGGTGGGGTCCGCTGCGTCTGACATTCGTGTTTTAAAGCCGTTCCCTCCCCTAATCTTACCTTGAAAATGCAGCGGGTTTTTGGTATTTTTGTGCACAACGTTCACCTCTCACGATCCTCTGACCCAAAGGTTGTATATGGCTAAATTCCAAGGTGTAGACTATTATAATATCGATTCCCTTCTTTCTGAGGACGAGATCCTCGTCCGCAACACTGTCCGCGAATTCGTCGACGAACAGGTCATCCCCATCATCGAGAAACATAACCGTGCGGGCACGTTCCCGTTCGACCTGGTCAAAGGGATGGCGGACATCGGTCTGTTCGGCGCAACCCTTCCGGCAAAGTACGGCTGTGCGGAACTGAACAATGTGGCGTACGGTCTGATGATGCAGGAACTGGAACGCGGCGACAGCGGCGTGC
>JAVBYA010000003.1 GCA_030824295.1 Bacteroidota bacterium | reverse complement strand
GAGTTCCTTGTCAATGCGACCTGTGCCGGTGAACTCAATCCGGTATTCAGTTCACCGGCAGGAGAATTGTCCGTTACACGGAACTTGAGCAGCTTACTACCGCCAATAAGATTGATATAATAGAATTGATTCTGCCAATCCACCACAGCATTATGCGGCGCCTGCGGTGATGCCGTGCCGATGTTCGTGAGACCGGAAGTAACGTAGCGGGCGATCCTGTTCTTATCGAGATCGATCACCGCCGTCAGGTCCTCTCCCTGGTTCGTCACATACGCCCACCCTCTCGCCGGTGCGGAAGTGTATGCGACAGTCCCTTCATCGTTCTTTGCACCGGCATCGATCCATCGGCGGAGAAGGTCACGAACGGAGGACGGGAACTGGAATCCCGGCGGCATGGAAGGCGATGCCACCGGCGCAATGAGCGTGTCCCTGTTGAGATGCTGGATGATGTGACTCTTGGATGCGCGGAACGGAACGATCTGCGCGATCTCATCCGTTCCGGCAAGAGCACTGCTCCATGAAGTGAGATCCAGTTCCGACCCGCCGTGCAGCGCGCGTGAACGTTTCGCGTGACCGGCGCCGGCATGGCAACCGCTGACAGCACATCCGTTGGTGAAGATCGGCTGGATGTGCTGAGAGAACACGATGGTCCCTGTCGACAGATCGTCCGGATCGTACGGCGTGATAGAGATCCTCTTTGTTCCCAGACCGCGGACCATTGCGCCGTCGATCCCTCTCATTTCCGGTACGATGGTATAGAAATATTCTGTCCCGTTGACCAGTCCGGTATCGATGATCCCCGGCTGCAGTGAATCTGCGACGGTTCCGATCCGAAGCGATGAATTCGGAGAAAAGACCGCCGTCATATGCCGATAGATCCCCACCTGTTCAACGGCAGCCGATGTGATCGACCAACCGATGGCGGCGCTGCCGTTGTACCCGATGCCGTACACCGATTCCACAGAACCGACATCATCCGCACCGGGGTCGACGGTTGCTTCCTGTTTGCATCCAAAAACACCAATGAACAGCAATGAACTGATGAACATGAACGATCGCATATTTCCAGAGCCCTTTTCTTCAATATATTTACTTCAGGAGGATGAAACAACGGACAAATCAGCGGAAAGCTTAATATTCTCTAAGTTTACATCACGGGGGAATAATGGTACCTTCTCTATACTATGACACCTCTCAAGACCCTTTTCCTTTTTCTGCTTTTTGCCATGCCGCTCATCGGACAGCACCGCGTCCTGCTGCACATCGACAAGAACGGCCATCAGGAATCGATGCCGCTCCGGAAGAATGAACAACTCCACGATGCCGTGATCCGATTCTCTGCATCGCCGGACAATGGAGTTCTGACCCATTTCCGCGACTCACTGCGTCATTTTACCGCGAGCAAAGATCTCAGTTATGAGTTCGGCAATCTTGAAAAAGAGATGATGCTGATGTGGTTCGAGCCGTACGCGGACGGTTATGTCCGCGAAGTGTTGTGGGCCGTCGGCAGTGATATCGGTGAGACGAAAGAGGTGAATGTCCGCGCGTGGTACCCCAATCCCCGGCTGAAGAATCTTCCGAATACAGACCCGCAAAAGAACATCGGGTATTACCGTAATTTGAACGATCCGATCGATCCGGTCACACCGTTCCTTGAACTTGCTACAGACTCTGCGTGGATCTATCCTTCCAGATCCCGTGATTCCGCCACGTATGGTTTCGATCCGCTCGGCACCGAAGCAACGTGGAAAAAGGGCGGGATGAATGTCCCGGTCAAGCCGTACTCATGGCACAGTCTGGATATGCTCAGCACCGGGGACACGATGAAATTCCTGGAGGACCAACTCATCGGTTTCACCATCGAGAATACTGCCACGAGTGCCAACGGTGTGCGTCAGGAGATCCTCTCCATGCCGCTGCCGGACCATCCGTTCCATTCATTCAAGTTCTATCCTCGGGGACGACTCTCTACCATCGACCGGGGATGGTGGATGCGCGGGGACTTCGAATGGGGAATGTACATGATCGTCGAGTACACCAGGAATCCCCGTCCCAAGATCATCACCCGTCGGCTGCTGAACAGCGCGACGACCAGTGCACGGACCGTCAACGCTGTCATCAAAGTGGAATCGGAAACGGAACCGGTGGATGTGAAACTCCACGCACGCATCAACGATCAGCCATGGGCAATAACGCCGATGAACAGAACATCCGGGTTCGAACATGCGGGGACGGTACCGGGTGCACAACCGGGTGACTCGGTCTATTATTATTTTACCGCAACAGATACGTCGAAGCGGACCACGACCTCTCCGACCTATGGATATGGGATCCTGAAAAAACGGAAACCGCTCCTGCTGCTGTATAACGGGAAGAACCTTCCTTCGGGCATTGTCGACCCGACGATCTATCTGAAGAACACCATGAAGATCGACTTCGCAACCGAACCGTACTATGATTTCTGCGATATCAACTTCTTCACTGTCCCGGAACTCCATACA
>JAVBYA010000004.1 GCA_030824295.1 Bacteroidota bacterium | reverse complement strand
ATCATTCGTCATTGTTCACTATATTTCCGCATGACCAACGGCACATTTCTTGTATCAGTGAATGGAACGAACATCCGCTATTCCGTCTCCGGCTCCGGCGTTCCGCTGCTCATAGCGCCTGTCCCGTGGGGTGTGGACGGACACCGCTGGACAACGCTGGACGCGTTGGCGAAGACCTTCACGCTCATCCGTCTCGACCCGCGCGGAACAGGGGGCTCCGGCAGCGTTACAGCAAAGGAAGAGTACGGCATCCCGGCACTGGTGGAGGACATTGACGCCGTGCGCCGTCATTTAGGTATCGAGCGATGGCATGTCATGGGACAGTCCGCCGGCGGGTGGACCGCGCTGGAATACACGCTGGCGCATCCGGAGAGAGTCGACCGGCTAGCCGTGATCTGTTCCGCGCCGACCGGAAAGTTCCATAAAGGAACCTTCCGCGACCCGTCGCATCCGCTCTATGCGGAGTTCGAACGGATATCAAAAGAGGTCCGTTCCCTTCCTGCCGCGGAACGCGTTGCGGCATTCAACCGCGCCGTCTACCAGTTCGATGTGCAGACGCCGGAAGCACGGAGCGTGATCGATGCCATCTTCGCCGATGCACCGTTCAATGCACAGCGGAATCAATATTTTGTGATGCAGGAACTCAATCGTTACAACGTTACCGAACGGCTGCCGGAGATCGCGATCCCTGTACTGGTCATGGGCGGACAACACGATGTGCATGTGGCGCCGGAGTGGAGTGTGACGATGGCGGAACGGATCCCGCAGTCACAGCTGGTGATAATGGAGCACTCCGGTCACTTCCCGTGGCTGGATGAACCGGCATCATTCTTTTCCATGGTCACTGAATTCTTCTCACACTGACAATCGCGGACTCATCACCGCATCCCCTTCCATGAAATTCTCATTCTTATTCCTTCTTCTGTGCGCCGCTGTCACCGCATCCGCGCAAACATACGATCTCCCGGTCTCCTGGAAGTTCACCACAGCGGACAGCGCTATATTTCAACAGCCAACGTACCGCGATGCCCATTGGGACGCAATCGCCGTCCCCGGCGCATGGGAAACGCAGGGCCATGCGAACTACGATGGATACGCCTGGTACCGCGTCTCGTTCACCGTGCCGGAGAAGGCACTCCGCGAGGAGCTGCAGCTGCTGCTGGGGCGGATCGACGACGTGGATGCGACCTATCTGAACGGAACGCTCATCGGCTCCATGGGAACGTTCCCTCCCAACGATGCATCGGCATGGAACATCCAGCGCGCATACTCGATACCGAAAGGTTCACTGAAACAGCGGAATACCCTGGCGGTCCGCGTGTATGACGGCGGCGCTCCCGGCGGGATCATCGGCGGATTGATCGGTCTCTTCTCGAAACAGGCATATATGGATGCGCTGTTCCTCGGTCCCGCGCCGAAACGGAGTTACACCAAGCTGACAACAACGAACGGACTGATCGCTGCCGTGTACGACGATCAGGCGCACCGGATCGAAACGGTGCTCCCACACATCTTCCAGGCGTATGATTCCGCACGGTCAGTACGGCCGTTCGCGTACGGCATCCGCGCTGTCACGCCGGACAAACCGCGCACGGTCCGCTATGCGGAGAACACGCATGTCATCCGCGTGACCTATCCGCGCTTCACGATCGATTACTTCGCTCCATTCGTCACCGGCGAGAAGATCCTCTACGCCAGCGTCCGGGGGAAGGAGCGGGATATCGCAGCGATCACGTTCAGTTCCAGTCCGGGCGCAGGAACACTACTCACGCGTACCGTGGAGCGGACAGGAGAAAAGATTTTTCTCTTCTCGTTCATCGATTCTTTGCATGACAATACTGCGGCGATCGAAGAAGCGGTGCGTCGGCTGTCCAAACAGAATGAATCGTCTGCAGAACAGGAAGTGCAGTGGATGCGTTCGGTGTTCGCGCGTGCTGCTCTTCCGAACACTCTCACTCCTGCCGAACGGAATACCGCCGAACAATCGATCGCTGTACTGAAGATGTCGCAGGTTGGGGAGCGGGAGATCTTCCCGCTCGCCAAAGGACAGATCCTTGCATCGCTCCCGCCCGGCGTCTGGAACATCGGTTGGGTGCGGGACGGATGTTACGCCATCATGGCGCTGGCGCGCATAGGATTGTATGAGGAGGCGAGAAAAGGGCTGGAGTTCATGCTCAATGCAGAATCGAACCACTACAAGAATTTCATCCACACGGACGGGAAAGACCACGGCATCGGCATCGATTATCAGATCTCGGTCTGCCGGTATTTCGGTACGGGGAAGGAAGAATCGGACTTCAACGCTGAGGGGCCGAACATCGAGATCGACGGGTTCGGACTGTTCCTGACGGCGCTGACGACGTATGCGGAGGCGAGCGGCGATACGGCATTCGTCCGTTCGGTGTGGCCGACCGTGTCACAACGGATCGCAGAACCGATCATCCATTCCATCGCCGGCAACGACCTGATCCGGAAGGAATCGGGACCGTGGGAGCGTCATCTTCCC
>JAVBYA010000185.1 GCA_030824295.1 Bacteroidota bacterium | reverse complement strand
CGGTTTGCCGTTCCACTGGTTGTTGTTCTTGGTGAAGACCTGCAGTGCGGTGCATTGAACGGAAACAGCACGATCTACTGCGGTATGGACCCCGCCGGCAATGGACATATGCGCCCCGAGCAACAACGGCTGTTTCTTTTTTACCGGCATGATCCCTCGTTCTGTTGACTGATACGGTGATGATTCATCGATTCGATTGATAATTATAGTAAGAATATAACCAGTTTTTATTATATCTTCCCTGATAAACAATTCACGATCGCAGGTCTATGACACGGCTGGAACGGATCATCAGAAAGAAGGAACGGACGGTCATCGGCATCATGTCCGGAACATCGGTCGACTCTGTCGACGCAGTGCTCGTGAAAGTGCGCGGAGCCGGACTGGATACACGCTTCCGTCTGCTCGCATTCCATCGTCACGCGTACCCCGCCGGGTACCGCGATTTCGTCCTGAAGAATTCGCTGCCCGGCGCCGGGAGCATCGACACCATTTCCACCATCAACGCCCTTTCCGCGCAGTTCTTTGCGGATGCGGTGAAGGCGCTGCTCCGGAAGAGCGGCACACTGGCATCGTCCGTGGACCTGATCGGCTCGCACGGACAAACTGTGCATCACCTTCCGCAGCCGATCGCATTGTTCGGCAAGAAGGTCCGCTCCACATTGCAGCTGGCCGATCCTTCCGTCATTGCGAAACTGACCGGCATTATCACGGTGGGGAATTTCCGTGCGGGGGACATGGCGCTCGGCGGACAGGGAGCGCCGCTCGTACCGTACTTCGATCTGCTGGCGTTCCGTTCCGCGAAGCATCACCGCGCGCTGCTGAACATCGGCGGCATCGCGAACATCACTCTGTTGAAGAAGAATGCAACGTCGAAGGATCTTCTCGCCATGGATACCGGTCCCGGGAACATGGTGATCGATGCACTCATGCAGCAGTTCTATCGCAGTCCGTACGACAAGAACGGCAGTGTTGCTGCTTCCGGACGGATCATCCCTGCGCTGCTGGCAGAACTGAAGAAGCATCCGTACTTTGCCCGCCCGCTCCCCAAATCGACCGGGCGCGAGGAGTTCGGCAGTATGTTCGTCCGCCGCGTGCTGCGTCTGGCGCGCGGCCAACGGAAGCAGGATGTGATCGCAACGGTAACAGAGCTGACGGCGCTCACGGTGTGGGACCAGTACAATCGTTTCCTTCGTCCTGCGCTAAAGAAAGCTCCGCTGCAGGAACTCATCGTCAGCGGCGGTGGTTCGTACAATCATGCTGTGATGGACTCCCTCCGCCGCTGTTTCGCTCCGGCGCACATCATGCACAGCGACGAACTCGGCGTTTCGTCCGACGCGAAAGAGGCGCTCTGCTTTGCGCTCCTGGCGAACGACACGGTGAGCGGTGTTCCGTCCAATCTTCCGTCCGTCACCGGCGCAAAGAGCCGGACGATACTGGGAGTGATCGCGCAATAATCAGACCGACATGTTCGATAGTCCTGCCGATATTCAGCTTATATTCAATTGTCATGTCGCTGACATTTTAATTAGAATCTTGGAGAAACAATGATTCGGAAGTATCAACCTGCCGACTGTGATGATATTGTGAATGTATGGTCCCGGGCTTCCGCTGTGGCGCACCCGTTCCTCAGTCAGGAATTCCTCGCTGTAGAACGATATAATATCCCCAACGTATATCTGCCCAATGCAGAAACGTGGGTGTGGCAGTCCGATGGGAATATCATCGGATTCATCTCGCTTCTTGGTAACGAAGTGGGCGCCATCTTCATCGACCCGACGGCCCATCGGTCCGGGATCGGACGGGCACTCATCCGGCACGCACAGGACCTGCATGGAGAGCTAGAGGTCGAAGTGTTCGAGAAGAACTTGTCGGGACGGGCGTTTTACGCTGCGATGGGTTTTATTCCTTTTCTTCAAAAGGTTCATGATCAGACAGGCTTCAACGTTCTGCGGCTTCGGCGGGCTGCTGAGGATCCACAGCGTCTGAACAGTACCAAGCACCACTGAGTCTGGATGGACAGGACGGTGAGCGTCACCAATTATTTGACCGGGTTATCATCCCGGCCTATGCTCCCTGGTGACGCTCACCTGCTCAATCGAAGTATCGCACTTTCAACAACATCTAACACGGGGGAACAGATGCTCAAGAATCTATCGCTGCCGGTGAAGACGTCGCTGATCTTCTTTCCGCTCTTCTTTGGAGCGGTCGCGGTCATTTCGTACTTCAACTACAGCACCACGCAGGAACAGATGATGCTCCAGGTGCAGAACGCCGCCACCGCACAAGCCAACACCATCAAAGAGGCGCTCGTGAACATGATGGTCACCAACGAGAGTGTGGATGACAGCTACCTGAAGAAGGTCAGTTCCTCCGGCGATATCCGGGATATCCACATCCTTTTCCGGCTGGACAGTCTGCACTTCGATGAGGAGTTCCTGGAGGACGATGAGCGGCGCACGCGTCTGATCCGCCGTGAGGTGGAAGTGTGGGACATGAACAAGAGC